>JAKPTX010000216.1 GCA_029570835.1 Bacteroidota bacterium | reverse complement strand
TATGCCGGCATGGATCGTTTTGACGTACGTAAGCAAATTGAAAAGGACCTCGAAGCAGCTGGTTTGCTCGAAAAAACAGAGCCATATACCAATAAAGTGGGTTTCTCTGAGCGTACCGATGTGGTGATAGAACCAAAGCTTTCGATGCAATGGTTCCTTAAAATGGAAGATTTGGCTAAACCGGCTTTGGATGCGGTTATGAATGATGATATTCAGCTTTATCCTGCCAAGTTTAAAAACACGTATCGTCACTGGATGGAAAATGTGAAGGACTGGTGTGTGTCACGTCAGTTGTGGTGGGGACATCGTATTCCGGCATACTATCTCCCTAATGATGAGATAGTTGTAGCCAAAACTGCGGAGTTGGCATTGGAGAAAGCAAGAGCTCAATTCCCTGATCAAAACTTTCAGTTAGAGGATCTGAAACAGGATGATGATGTAATGGATACCTGGTTCTCCTCCTGGCTGTGGCCTATCTCCGTATTTGATGGATTCCGTAGTCCTGACAATGCAGATATCAACTACTACTACCCTACCAGCGTACTGGTTACCGCACCCGAAATCATCTTTTTCTGGGTGGCTCGGATGATTATGGCAGGATTGGAGTGGCGCAATGAAATCCCGTTTAAAGATGTCTATTTCACAGGTATTGTTAGAGACCATTTGCGTCAAAAAATGTCTAAATCGCTGGGTAACTCTCCCGACCCTATTGAGTTGATGCAGAAATATGGTGCTGATGGCGTTCGCGTGGGAATGTTGTTAAGTTCGCCTGCCGGAAATGACCTCATGTTTGATGAATCACTTTGTGAACAAGGTAGAAACTTCAGCAATAAAATATGGAATGCGTTCAGATTGATCAAAGGCTGGGAAATCTGTGCCAACATCCAACAACCTGAACATACCGAAATCGCTGTAAAATGGTTCCGCGAAAAGATGAACCAATCACTCCGGGAGATCCATGACAACTTTGAAAAATACAGATTGTCAGATGCTTTAATGGAAGTATATAAGTTGATCTGGGATGATTTCTGCTCTATTTTCTTAGAGATTGTAAAACCCCAATACCAACAACCGATCGATATTAAATCTTATGGTGAAATCACTACCATTTTTGATAAACTGATGCGTATTTTGCATCCTTTTATGCCCTTTATCACAGAAGAACTATGGCATGGTATCAGCGACCGGGGACCCAAAGAATCTATTATGGTTGCTGAAATGCCCACATTTGAAGAACATACAGATCAACAAGTGATCGATCGGTTTGCTCAAACAATGAGAATTGTGGAACAGATCCGAAGAGTCAGAACGGAAAAGAATATTGCACAAAAAGTGGAATTGGAACTCTACCTCTATGATCCTGAAAATGAGACTGAACCAATTGATAAATATTTCAAGAGTATTATCATTAAACTGGGGAACCTCACTACAATGCAGAAAACCAAATCCAAAATGGAGGGTAGCATTATGTTCATAGAGCAAAACACAGAATATTACATTCCTGTTAAAGAAGCAATCAATGTAGAAGAGGAAATCGCAAAGATTGAGGCCGAACTGCAATATACAGAAGGATTTAAAAACTCCGTATTGAAGAAATTGTCCAACGAACGCTTTGTGAATGGTGCTCCGGAACATGTAGTCAACATGGAAAGAAAGAAATTGGCTGATGCGGAAGAAAAAATCAAACTGTTACAAGAACAATTAGCTAATTTGAAATCATAATGGCTGTTCAGAACTTTTTCAGATACACTCTATTGCTGGGAGTCTATATGATCCCCATCTACTTCCTGACAGAAGAAGAGGAAAAATTTCCTATTCTGTTTTTTGGAGCCATAGGGATTACCATTGCCTATTGGGGAGCTGTGCTCTATTTTAAGTTGAGACGTAAGAAAAAGGAGTAAAAAAAAGCAGCCTAGGATTTAGGCTGCCAGTAACATCTTTTTGGAGATTCAATCGAGCCCTCTTTTTTCAATTCATTCATCGCTTTATCTACAATCTTGCGATCCAATCCGGTTAATTCTACAACTTTACCTGCATTTAAAGGCTCATTGGCTTTCTTCATTGCCGCTAAAACTTGATCTTTTGCTTCCATAGTTAATTTGGTTTTAAAGGTTAATATTCATTGAACAATGTTAGACTGCTAAAAAAAGAAAAGGTTTAATTTAAGACACTAAAATCTGGGAAAAACTGTAATAACCGGAGAAAAAAGAGTATCTTTGCTTTTTTGTATTAACCAACTAAAAAAATGAGAGTATGAGTAAACCGATCTTATGCCCCCAATGTAAATCTGAGTACACTTATGAAAATGGCAACCTTTATGCCTGTTCCCAATGTTTTTTTGAATGGGATCCCGCTACTATAGTGGATGAAGATCAATTAATTGTTTTGGATTCCAATGGTAACAAATTGGAAGATGGAGATACTGTTATAGTAATCAAAGACTTACCTGTGAAAGGTGCTCCCAAACCAATTAAAGCAGGAACTAAAGTAAAAAACATCAGACTCACTGATGGTGACCACAATATCAGCTGCCGTATCGATGGATTTGGCTCTATGGCTCTCAAATCGGAGTTTGTAAAAAAGGGATAAATTCTATTATTTAAAATCAGTAGAAAAACAGTCAAAAAAACATTAAAAAATTGTAAGATAAAACAATTATCATACATTATAATTCGTTCTTTATTTAATATTTGTTTCTAATTTCTAAAAAAATCATATCATGGAAAAGAAATGTAATTTTAATTTAATCTGTGCGTCCATTATTTTTTTAATTGGCGCCTTTATTCTTGGCTTTTATATCTACAAAGGACTGAAAACCTTTAGTGACAAAGATCGGGTTGTTACAGTGAAAGGATTAGCGGAAATGAATGTAGAAGCTGAGACAGCAACAATCAGTCTTTCCTTCTCCTTTTCCGGAGATCAGTTAAAAGAAGCCATTTCGAAGACAGATAAAAAAAGAGAAGATATCACAGCCTATCTCACCTCTATCGGAATAAAAACCGACAATATCAAGGCTGAAAACTTAAGTGTTCAGGATCGAGAAAAGTACTACACCACACAATGGAGAAACGGAAAGGAGGTAGAAGTTAAAATTGACCGTTATACCGTTGGACAAAGGTTAACTTTAACCGGCATAGATATTAAAAAATGTGAAGATTTGGCATCGCAAATAAAACTGGATCTGATTAGTAAAGATCTCACTTCGACTGTAAGTACAGACTATAAATTCCCCGATCTAAACACTATTAAACCTCAGTTGATTGCAGAAAGTACCAAAAATGCACGAATTGCCGGTGAACAGTTTGCCAATGACTCTAAAGCTAAATTAGGAAAAATCAAAACTGCATCACAAGGACAAATTACCCTTGCCGGAAGATACTACTACGATGAAGATGACATTATCTCCAATAAACCGGAAGAACCCTACCTTCAAAAAGCAAGAGTGGTGAGTACTATCGTGTTCTTTTTGGAATAGTTGACATCTTTTCTATACTAGATACAAAAAGCGGACTACAATCCGCTTTTTTTTGTATTTTTGTGTCTTAAATTTTTCACCTTGGGAGTAATTAAAAAATTAGCAGGCCAAACGGCAATATATGGACTACCTACTATCTTAGGAAGACTCCTGAACTATCTATTGGTTCCACTTCAAACTTATATCTTTGTTACTGATCAGTACGGAATTGTGGCAGAACTCTACGCCTGGACCAGTATCATTTTTGTAATTCTCACTTTTGGAATGGAAACCACCTTTTTCCGTTTTTCACAAGATCCTGACCAAAGAGAGGATACCTTCTCCAATGTTTCCATCTTTTTACTCTGTACTTCCCTCCTCTTTGTTGTTTCTACTTCTCTTTCTTCTTCCTCTATTGCTTCCTTTCTCAAATTTCCGGAACATCCTGAGTATATTGTGTATATGGCTCTGATTGTGGGTATTGACTCCTTTACTTCGGTCCACTTTGCCCGCTTCCGCCTATTGGAACGTCCCGTCAAATTTGCTTTTTTGAAGTCAGTCAATATATTCACCAATATTTTACTTAACCTTTTCTTCCTGCTTCTTTGTCCCTACCTGGTGAAAATCGGATTTGCACCCTCACTAATGAACGTGATCTATAATCCGGAGGTCGGTATCGGGTACATCTTCATCGCTAACCTGGCAGCCTCTCTGCTGACTCTCATCCTGTTGCTGCCCGACATTTTCCAAGTTACCTGGAAATTTGACTGGAAACTCTTTAAAAAGATGATCCACTACGCCTATC
Organism: Bacteroidota bacterium; assembly: GCA_029570835.1. Classification (GTDB taxonomy): domain Bacteria; phylum Bacteroidota; class Bacteroidia; order Bacteroidales; family WCHB1-69; genus UBA5429. The sequence continues at coordinate 3,919 of JAKPTX010000216.1, read as the reverse complement.
CACTGGTAATTTTTGGATTGGCTACCATCATCAATGATACCATGAACCGTATCTTTATCAAAAACTTTGGACCTGAAGAGACAGCCCAAAGTATGGTTGGAATTTTCAATGCTTGTGCAAAGATCTCCATTTTTATGACGATCTTTATTCAGGCCTTTAAATATGCTGCTGAACCTTTCTTTTTCAGCAAAGCTAAGGATCTGGATGCAAAACATGCATATATCGAAATTATGAATGCCATCGTAATTGCTTGTTGTTTCATTTATCTGGGACTCTTGCTCTACATCGATCTCATTCAATACTTTATCGGTCCCGCTTACCGTGTCGGGCTACCCATCGTCCCCATACTCCTAATGGCCAACCTTTTTTCTGCCATATTATATAACCTCTCCATTTGGTACAAACTCTCCGACAAAACGATTTATGGCGCCGGAGTAGCTATCTTTGGTTCCGTCATAACCATCGTTCTCAACATCGTTTTGATTCCACGTTTTGGATACATGGGTGCCGCTTATGCCAGCTTTGCCTGTTACTTCTCCATGATGGTTCTCTCTTATTTTTTTGGTCAGAAATATTATCGTGTTGACTATGATGTCAAAAGAATAATTTTGTACGTTGTCACTGCTTTCTTGCTTTATAAAGGAACTACTTTCCTTCCTATTTCTAATATATATATAAAATTGGGGGTGCACACTTTATTGCTCTTCGGATATGCGTGGTTCATCTTGATCCTGAATCCCGATATGCGCAAACGTGTGCTCCAATTTGTCTCACGTAAAATAAAATCTAAAGATCATGAATAAAATCCAATGTTTCCTTGTTAATCACTCCAAGCACCCACTACCCTCTTACGCTTCTCCTTTATCAGCGGGTATGGACTTGCGCGCCAATCTGGATGAACCAATCACTTTGCAACCGCTGGCAAGAGTGTTGGTTCCAACCGGCATCTTCATCGCTTTACCGGAAGGTTATGAGGCTCAGGTGAGACCTCGCAGTGGTTTGGCAATCAAAAACGGAATTACAGTACTCAATGCCCCCGGCACCATTGATGCGGACTATCGCGGTGAGGTGATGGTGATTTTGATTAATCTATCCAATCAGCCCTTCATTATTGAAGATGGAGACCGTATTGCACAAATGGTTGTAGCTCAGCATGCTGTTGTAGAGTGGCAAGAGGTAGAAGAACTGAAAGATACAAAGCGGGGAACTGGCGGATTTGGCAGCAGTGGTATACAATAATCTATAAAAAACAAATCTGAACTAGAAAGCTATGAAAAAAGGAACGGCATTACGAATAATCTTGATTCTGACACTCATTTTCGGGGTGGTATGCAGTGGTTATGCGCAAAGAAAGAAAAAAAGAGGTAAGGATGAGCTTCCCCCCATAGTTCGAATGACATCAATACAATTCGCAGACGGATTAAGAGAATTTTATACGCTAAACTATCAGGAAGCGGAAAGAATTTTTAGAAATATCATTAACGACGATTCCAAAAACGATCCTGCTTATTTTATGTTGGCTAAACTCAAAAAAGAGCAAAAAGAGTACCACGAAGCAATTGAATACATCAAAAAAGCAATTCAAGCCAACCCTGAAAACATCTGGTATGAGCAGTTATTAGCCGAATTGTACGGAAAAATTCAGGATTATAAAAACAGTGCTGTCTCATGGGAAAAAGTATGTAAAAAGGTGGATAACAATGAGTACTACCTTTTTGAATTGGCACATGCCTACGTTCTATTAAACCGCATGAAGGATGCTATCAAAGCCTACGACCGAATGGAAGAGATCTTAGGTCCCAACGATGAACTAACCCGTATCAAATCTGAACTTTGGCTCTACCTGAATCAGATGGATCAGGCAATTCATGAATATGAAAAAATGTTAGAAATTTTTCCCAGTGAAGTTCAATACTATATTGCAATTGGAAACATTTACCTCTCCAACGGAATGAATGAAAAAGCTCTCATTGCATATAAAAAAGGAGAAGAAATAGCCCCGGACGATGCGAACTTAGCACTTGCACTGTACGAATACTACCAACTCCATCCCGATCAAAATGCCAAAGCGGGTTCATTGGAAAAGTTGATCCAATCAGATATTGAACCTGAAGTGATTGAAAAGATAATCATCAAGGAGAGTCTCGATGCAAAAAAGAGCAAAAATAAAGAATTGATCCAAAAACAGATTGGATATGCTGAACTATTTTTAAGTAAACAACCTGAAAGTTATCGTGTTTGGGATCAACTGACTCACCTATACATGATCGACCAACAGGAAGAAAAAGCATTTCAAGCAGCTCAAATGGCTATTCAGAACCGGTCGCTCGCTTCTGAAACCTGGTATATCTTTGTTGCAACAGCATTCAAACTGAAAAAGTTTGATCAAATTTTAGCACACAAAACAGATATTGAGGAACTCTTCCCCACACAGTTACCGATTCTGTACATTTTAGGTAAAACTTTGATAGAAAACAATCAAATAAAAGAAGGAATAGATATTTTGCAATATTGCATCACTTACACCGTCGATAATTCCTGGGCACAAGAATTACATGAAATTGTAGGAGATGCATATTTTAAGTTGGGCAATAAAGCGGAAGCACTAAAAAATTGGCAATCTTCCAAAAAGAAAGGGAACAAATCTGAAGAGATAGAGAAAAAAATAAACTCTGTAAAATAATTCGGTTCTTTGAATTGAAAAAAAATATATTTTTGCAATTGCAAAGCGAAAGTAGCTCAGTCGGTAGAGCATTAGCTTCCCAAGCTAAGGGTCGCGGGTTCGAGTCCCGTTTTTCGCTCAAATGAATATCACAACTTGATAATTCTGTAAGTAACTGTTTTCGCTTCCTTATCTCCTATTTTGAAGAAATAAGTTCCCGATGCATATTCAGACAAATCAACCGAAACGGTCTCACTGTCAAATGGAATAATTTTCAAGTGTTGTCCATACACATCAAACAGTTGAATTTGCAATTCAACATCGGAATTCCATCTTTTATAGTGAATATATACAATGTTTAAAGTCGGATTTGGATAGATCGACACAACATTATGGTCACTAAACAGGTCAATTCCTACTGTAATCATTAAGTGCAATGTAACCGTGCTATCGCAACCAAAAACAGTCTCAAACACCTGAACATAATCACCGCTTTCTGTATAAGTTTCGCCGTTCCAGGTATAACTATCAGTAGCCGTAACCGAAAACTCAGATGTTACGGAGTAATGAACAGTCAGATGCAAAGTAACCGTGCTATCGCAACCGTTAAAACCTTCGAAGGTTTGCACATAATCCCCACTTTCTGTGTAAGTTTCGTTGTTCCATGTATAACTATCACAAGCGGTATCATAAATGTCAGATATTACAGAATTATTAATGGTTAAATACAGCGTAACAATGCTATCGCAACCATGAATAGTCTCGAAAGTTTGCACATAATCACCGGATTGAGTGTAGGTTTCGTTATTCCAAGTATAACTGTCACAAGCGGTTTCACTGAATGAATTAGTAATCGCTCCTACAATAGTCAAATGCAGAGTAACCGTACTATCACAACCATGAATAGTTTCGAACTCTTGAACATAATTACCTGACTGAGTGTAGGTTGTATTATTCCAGCTGTAACTATCACAAGAAGTATGAGAAAATTCTGATGTTGCTGAATTATAAATAGTTAAATGCAAAGTAACAGTGCTATCGCAACCGTTGACAGTCTCGAACTCTTGAACATAATTACCTGACTGAGTGTAGGTTGTATTATTCCAGGTGTAACTATCACAAGCAGTAGCAGAAAATTCATTGTTAACTGAATAATAGACAGTTAGATGTAAAACGACCGTACTATCACAGCCATGTACAGTTTGGAAATACTGAGTATAGTTACCGGATTCGGTATAAGCTTGGTTATTCCAAGTA
>JAKPTX010000194.1 GCA_029570835.1 Bacteroidota bacterium | reverse complement strand
GAAAATATATGGCCTCTGCCGACGAATTACACTTTTCCATTGTTGGGAAAGGTGGTCATGCTGCCTTAATTCATGAAACCGTCAATCCGATCTATATTGGAGCCAGGTTATTACTACGCTGGGAAGATCATTTTAAAAAATTGAGTAATCAAGATGAGCCTTTTGTGCTCAATTTTGGGAAGTTTACTGCCGGCAACACAAACAATGTTGTACCCGAAAAAGCCTTTTTATCGGGTATTTTACGTCTCTTTGATGAAGTGAAAAGAGAGCAGGTTTTACAAGAAATTGAGCAGATTGCCCATGCAGTTTGTGAGCAGTATGGAGGAAGATGTGAAGTGGGTATCAGAAGGGGTTATCCTTCGCTCTATAACGATCCGGATGTTACTGCAAGAGCGATTCATATAGCTGAACAACATTTAGGTAAGGAGCATGTTTTACCTTTAAAATTACGTTCTACATCGGAAGATTTTAGCTATTATTTACGAGAGATTCCCGGCCTGTTTTTCCGTGTTGGAGTTGCAAAACCTAGTCGGGAAGAGGTTTTTCCTGCACACTCCAGCCGCTTTGATATTGACGAAAAAGCCCTACTGACTGCTTCTCAAATGTTCAGTTTATTGGCTTTGGATTTCCTGAAATAGCAATTTAATTCAAAATCCAAATTAAAAATTCAATTTTTATGCATTGATTTAATGTACAAAATCATATTTTTGTAAGCAAATTAATTGTATTTTTGCAGATGTTAAACAAATAAATAGAAGAACTATGGAAAACGAAAAAGTGAACTCTGAAAAACTAAAAGTGCTCAACTTAACTTTGGAAAAACTTGAAAAAACATACGGCAAGGGAGCCGTAATGAGATTAGGTGAAACAGCTATTGAGAATATAGATGTGATCTCCACCGGTTCAATCGGACTGGATATCGCATTGGGTGTGGGGGGATTACCTCGTGGAAGAGTAATTGAGATCTATGGTCCCGAATCTTCCGGTAAAACCACTTTAGCCATTCATGCCATTGCTGAAGCTCAAAAAGCGGGTGGTATTGCGGCTTTTATTGATGCTGAACACGCTTTTGACCGTTTTTATGCTGAGAAATTGGGCGTTAACACTACTGACTTGTTGGTAGCACAGCCTGACAATGGGGAGCAAGCTTTAGAGATTGCCGACAATCTGATTCGCTCCGGAGCTATCGATATCATTGTGATTGACTCTGTAGCAGCCCTAACTCCCAAGAGTGAGATTGAGGGTGATATGGGTGATTCCAAAATGGGATTGCAAGCTCGTTTGATGTCACAAGCAATGAGAAAATTGACTTCAACCATCAGTAAAACAAACTGTTGTTGTATTTTTATCAACCAATTGCGTGAAAAAATCGGAGTGATGTTTGGTAATCCTGAGACCACTACCGGAGGTAATGCACTGAAGTTTTATGCTTCCGTTCGTTTAGATATTCGCCGTACTTCCCAGCTCAAAGATGGGGATACAACTTCCGGCAACAGGGTT
>JAKPTX010000169.1 GCA_029570835.1 Bacteroidota bacterium | reverse complement strand
GACTCAATCACTCTCACAACATACGACAGTTTTGTAAAAGATTACATATTCCCAAATATTACTCAAAAAATAAAAGAACTCACTGGAAAACAAGTTTTTGGAAAACTTGAGATAAGATTAGAAGAAAACCAAGATTCTATATCACTTTTTAACAGGTTTGGTATTGTTATGGGAAATATGGATCTAGACCCATCATTAACTAAAGAGCGACTTGTTATTGGAGATTTTAATAAAAGGGCAGTAGCTGCAAAAGACAACTTACTAGATTGGCATAATGATAGAATAAAAAACATTCTTACAATTTGGGGTGGGACCGGACTTGGAAAGACACACATTCTACACACAGCAGGTTGGGATGTGATAAAGCAGAAGAAAAACATATATCTTGCTGATTCCAACAGATTTATTGATGAAGTTCTTAAATATTCAAAAGAGAAGAAACTCGATTCTATGCATTCTATATGGAATGACTGTACAATGATTTTGTTTGATGATTTACAGGGATTGTCGGAGAAAGCAAAAAAGATACCTTTTGTTGAAAGTGAGCTTTTCAATGCTATCCAAATATTTACTCAACCAAAAAAAAGATGCATATTTGCATGTGACAGAAACCCACTAGCTTTACAGTTTGACGACAGAATCAACTATAGATTGGCAGAAAATGCAATAGAAATTACCCGTCCTGACAAAGACGCAAGGATGGAGATTTTAAGAAAACTGTTTGGTGAAAGAAGCAGGGAGATTAAAAAGGAGTATATTGATTTACTCGCTGAAAAACTCAACCAAAATGTTAGACAACTAATGGGTGCGGTGAATTCAATCAATATACAAATGGAACTTGGATCACCGATTGATGAACAAACAATTACCGTGGTTATTGCTTCACTGGCAGTAAGCCCAAGAGCACATAAAACTGATCCCCTGGAGAGAATTGTTAATCATGTAATTATGAACATGGGAATAGAAAGGAACGAGCTTTTTGAAAAAAGAAGCAGGAACCCGGCAAGAATCACTGCAATTGCTGTGGCACGCCTGCTCTATCCAAAGATAGAAGTTGATACAATTGCTAAATTTTTTAACACATCAAGAAAATCGGTGTATGAGATAGCAGAAAGAGAAGCAAAAACTGATTCTGTTGTATCGATAATGTCACTCATTATGGCAGAAGGCAGGTGATAATATGGGGAAAGTTATTTCATTTGTGAATAACAAGGGTGGTGTCGGAAAAACTACGGTGGCATTTAATGTTGGTGCCGGTCTCGCCGATGAAGGCAATAAATTGCTTTATATTGATCTGGACCCACAAGCATCATTGACAGTTTGGGCTTTACCAACCTCTGCAATTCCAACATACAATGTGGCAGATGTATTCCAGGATTTCTTTTCAGATGAATCAGGTGAAACCAATAATTTAAACAAATCGATAGTGTACATGAGTGACAATCGGTCAATTGCAACATCTTCGTCAAAATTGGAAACTATACAGAATATTTTTGCTATCAGGCATACAACTCCAATTGCAGTAAAAGAAATCATCAAGGATGTTAGAAATAACTTTGACTATATTATATTAGATTGCCCACCTTCAATGACGCCACTTTTGACACACGGTGCGATAATAGCCTCTGATTACACAGTTATTGTTACGAGACCGGCGTATCTCGATATGAAAGGTATAGTGAGTCTATACCAAGCAATTAGATATGATGAAAAATTTTATCCAGGTGCATCAAAACTTCTTGGGGTTTTGCTAAACCAATTTGACTCAAGAAAAAACGAAGCAAAAGAGGCAGAAACTCAACTAAGGAGTTTCTTTAAAGAAAAGGTATTTAATACACTTATCGGACAATATGCTGTTTTATCCGAAGCACCATCTCATCACCTTTCTGTTTTTGACTATGATAAAAAATCAAAAGCTTCAAAACAATTTAAATCACTTGTTGAGGAGGTATTGGAGCGTGTCAAAGAATAAACATATTGGTGAATCTGCATTTGGAGAACTTGGGATGGATTTTGAATCAATTGAATCGCTAAAAGAAGTTAAAATTGATCTTATCGAACCACCTCTCTGGCAACCTCGAAAAGTTTTTGAAATAAAAAAACTTGAGGAATTAAAAAATTCGATCAAAGAACATGGTTTACTTCAACCAATTGTTTTAGAAAAAATAAATAATGGTAGATATAGAGTGGTCTCAGGTGAGAGGCGTTATAGGGCACTGAAAGAACTTGGAACTGAATATATACAAGCAAGGATTGTATCAAGTCTTTCTGAACCAAAGCGACTCCAGATTCAAATCGCAGAAAATCTGATGCGTGAAGATATTACACCAATAGAGAGGGCAAAAGCAGTCTTCAAATTATTATCTATTAGCCAAAAAGAAAGCAGTTTAGAGAAAATTCTGAATTTATTGGTTGATTATGGAAAAGACAGATCAAGGCTCTCCTCTGAAACTGCTAACACGGTGTTAGCAGTTTTGAATGCACTTGGTAAAAGCCACATGACTATTTATCGTTGGCTCCAATTATTGAAACTTCCAGAAAAAGTTCAAGATATGCTCAATGATCCAAATGGTCCGCTTACACCAAAACATGCTGGAGAGTTGTTGAAACTGGATGATATTAAAACCCAACTTGATGTTGCAAAAATGGTTGAAGAAATGAATCTAACAGCAGAACAAACTAAAGAAATTGTCCAGGAAAAAATCAATAAAGGTAAATCTACAACTCCTCAGTTGGTATACAGATCTGGTTTGAATTTTATTAAAAGTTTGAACACGTTAGACTATGAGAAATTGCAAACAGAAGAGAAATCAGAATATCTATCCAAAATTGAACAGCTCAGGAATGAATTGGATAAGATTATATCTGATATGAAGAAAATTCTTTAATGACGCTTTTACTTGTCTAAAGAACTTTCATTTAGAGGTATAGTTTCAAGATCGTCTTCCCAGTCAGGACCTTTATTATAAAAGTAAATAAATGTTTCGCTATATGATACCAGAGTTCTCTTGTCCTCAGAAAAAGAAGTTATTTTTTTGGAGAAAGGTCCAAATTTATACCTGTATATAACATTTTATTTCCCTATATTTATTCTTAATATTAATTTAAGTTAATTAAATATTTACGTAGGTATTCGGTCACAGTTTGAGATTATCTTGTAAATACCATACTTTTGCCACTCCCCACCCTCTTTGAGGATATGCCGGCCAGCATTCTTTTGAGTCTTTTTGAAAAGCAGCCAAAAAGTCAGCTAGCCTTAATCAACGTCGCTGTTTTTGTGGCGTCGTCCCAGGTGACACTGCACCCAAGTGACTCACCAATAAACCTCAAGGGCAACATCGTCCTGCCATTTCGAATAACAGGGACGATGTCAGGATTTTCTAAATCAATCTTGACATTCGAGCCATTGATTTTGGCCATATTGCTGCCAATGATCATTTGGATCTCAATTGTTCCAAAAGAGATGACAACCATTTTCTTTGAGCTGTCATAACTGATAGTACCTCCAAGAGGTTCTACAGCGTACCTTGCCGGTAGAAATATTCTTCCTCCGATGTTTACAGGTTCAGCATCCATGGACATCTTTTGGCCATTCACATCGTATATGCTGGAACCAAGTGTAAAGGAAAGTTTTGTTTCAGTGACCTGTTTTTCACCAAAACACAGCAACACATCTTTATCATGTACCCAGAGATACAGTTTTCCCAATGCTGGTATAAGTGTGCCAATCGCATTATCAAGCCTGTATTGCCAGAGGAGCTTGCCCTCATTTGCAGAAACACAGTAAAGATAGCTATAGGATCCAAAATATACCATTCCATTTGATGCGACAGGGTTCATATATTCAAGTTTGTTATCAGCTTCGAACTCCCAGAGTGTGGCGCCTGTCTTTGCATCAAAGCAGAACACTGAGCCATATTGTGCGCAGCAATACAGTTTGTTTTCATATATTGCAGGTGAGCATGAGATGATGTTGACAACTCCATCGTTATCTTCCTCAAAACTTGCATACCAGATCTTCTCCCCACTGCCAGCATCAAGGCAGTACACATGGCCTTTTTGATTTGTACAATATACCTTTCCGTCTGAAACAACTGGGGAACCTTCAATGACAGTGTCTGTCTTGTACTCCCAGCTTTGGCTGCCATCCGAGCTGTCAAGACAGATTATTGAGTACAGAGAACTCAAATATATCTTCTTGTTGGAATATGCAAGATAGTAACCATCTCTATACTCTCTGGAGGTCCACAGTGTTTTGCCATCTGATGGATTCAGACATTCAATTGTGTATCGATCAGAAAAAATGGACGGGGAAACCTTAAGGAATACTTTGTCAGATGAAATATTAAATTCCCAAACAATTTTATTTACCTTCCAAATTAGACTTCCAGTTTCAAAATCGCAGCAATAGATTACTCCTTCACCTGGAGATGAAAAAATAACTCTTTTATCAATTACCCCAGCATCTACAACACCTTTTTCAGTGATATATTTCCAAATTATGTTCAAGTCTTCGTCGAAACAAATCAACCCAGGTCCTGGGCCATCACCCAATATTCTCCCTGAACAGATGGTAAATATTCTATGCTTGTCTTTTTTCCACAGCAACCCCAGCTTTGCTTTTTTTGGTCCACCATTCGATGATCCGGTTCTTTGCAGGTCTCCTCTGTCCATTTGCCAGTCACAGCCAGAATCGGAGAGCAGCCCAATGTCCACACCCTTGTCGATGGTTATCTCTATAGATGCTACCTTGTCCTGTGATGTGACAATGATCTTGCATGTTCCTGGTTTTCTACACAAGAAGAAGCCATCTCTGGACATGATGCCTGCATCCTCTGGTTCCACAGACCAAGTGAGGTATGGGTTAACAATCTCTTCCGAATCCTCATCATACGCCTTTGCCCTAAACTGGTACCGTTCACCAACCTTTAAGGTGTGGTCCGGCTTCTCGATGGCTATACTTGTAATAACAGGTTTTTGTCTCAGACAGATAGTCTTTGAGTAGGTATTGACATAGAGATTGTCGCAAGCAACTACAACCTCATTTGCTGCACCACTGTCTATTCTGATTCTTTTTAGCTCTTTCCCGCTTGCCAGATCGACAATTGTCAGGTCTCTTGCAGTGGTCCCGATGAATATCATTCCATTGGAGATCGTGGGTATAAATTCTTCTATGGTGATTGGGTATTTTGTGATAGTGTCATTTATCCAGAGCTCTTTGCCAGATTTTGCCTCCAGACAGTGGAGGTGTCCATCATAACAGCTAAACACCATCTTGCCATCAGAGAATGCGGGATCGAAGATGTCAGTGTCTGTTACCACATTCCATGTCTGGTTGCCTGTTGCAGGGTCAAGACAGTACAGGTCTGTCGCACCACAAACAAACAGCTTGCCATCATAGAAGGCTGGGGTCGTCAATCCTAATTCACCGAACTTCTTTGTCCATATTGTGTTGCCCTTTTCTATACCAAGACAATGCAGCATTCCAAGGCCATCAGAGATGTATATCAGATCGTTGAATGTAGATGGTGCCGACACACAACAGCCTCCGTCAAGCGATTTGCTCCAGTTCAATGTTCCATTCTGCGCATCAATGGAGCACAAATCCTTGGAACTGCTGCAGCCAAAGACAGAACCATTGAGGTATAAAGGGGGCATGCAAAAACTGTCTCCATACTCCCACAGCAAATCACCGTTTGTGGCATTCATGCACACGAACTTGTCATATACCGAGCAATACAGTTTGTCTCCAACAATCAGTGGTGTCTCGATGTCACCTTTGCCAGTGAACTGCTTCTTCCATATCTCCAAGCCATTCTTTGCATCAAGACAAACCAGGCCACGCTCTTCCCCATGTTTGAATGGGGTTATGACCCTTCCACCTGAAACAGAAGGGTCATTGTATCCCCACTCTCCATTGTCATGTGTCCAGGCAATCTCCAACTCGCTGCTCTTGGGACCACATTCTGATGCACCTGTTCTCTGAGGGTTACCTCTGTAGCAAGGCCAGTCACAGACCGGTTCCATGTTTTTCACAATCTGGGTCGAACCACCCAGAACAAATACTGTTACAAGAACCACTGTGAGCATGACCCGTTTTGCTATCATATTCCCCCTTGCTTCAATTTATGCAAATGTTTTTGTTTAATTTCAATACCGTTCTTCATCCTAGCATATTTGCTCTGATACTTTTATCCAAACCCGATTATCTCTCCTTCCATTTACCTAACGTTTAGGGAGTGTCTAGGGTTCGGTTTTCATCTTTTCGCCAGTCTCAGTTATTATCCAGTGTGGTTTCTCACCTCCTGTTCCAGGATCCCAAAGAGCATTTCTGGTGTATATTTCATTTCCATCCTTATCTTTGAAAACAGTCCCATCATTTTTTAAAGCCTTAGATCTCGATTGCATATCATTATCTGACATAGGGTAATGGCCGCTAAAAGAATTCGAGATGTGAACCTTTTTTGACCATATTGATCCAGAACCATTTGTTTCTCTTGTGTTTCTATAGCTAAGTGTTAAACCTTTTGCTGGTTTAGCTTCAGAACTTAATGAATTATATATTCCTTTCAGCTCTGTACGATTTTTATAAGCATATTGCTCGTAACCGACATCGTAAGCATGTATTTTATCTTTCACATCAAAGACGCCATCTTTAGTGGTTGAAATACCCATCCAAAGGCCTCCATTTGATGTGGTACTCATAAACACAGCACCATCTGTTTCGTGATATTCACCATTTTTATCTGGGACGTTGTCGTAAAATTTTATAGACATTTGGGGATATTTGTCATCTTGCCCTGATTCAATAGCGTTTTCTTTTTTAGCTAAACTTGTACAAATAGCCTCCCAGTTTGCGACTTTATCTTTCTCTGAAGCTACAACGGGTTTGTCATCTTCTTTCTTAAGTGTACCGATTTTATCAAGATCAGCATCAGTAGGATTCCCATTTGTTTCTTTAAGTATATCATCTTTTGTGTAGACATTATATATTATCATCGTGCCGTCTTGGTGATAACTATTATCACGAGGTATATACGCTACAATATTGCCCCTTTTATCCTTTATGACCATCGTATATTTCTGGCTTTCAGTTTTTTCTTTTTTGTCACTTAAAGAGTTTTTTGATGAACGACCACCAGATGGAGAAGAAGTAGTCAAATAATTATCATCAAAACCTGTGCATGTTGCAAATGCCTTTACTACAG
>JAKPTX010000161.1 GCA_029570835.1 Bacteroidota bacterium | reverse complement strand
TAACGAGTTCGGTTATAATATGAGACCCAATAACAATCACGGACATATGGATTTTCTCTATTTCCACAATAATGACTCCGGAGTCAATTATTACGAATCTCCTGTTGCTTATTCCAATTTGAGTCCTGTTGATTCTGCAACCGTTTACCGCTGTGTCGGAGATCTGCTGCATCTGGAAGTACCTCATAATCCCGATTCTGTTGCCATAGATTGGATTGTAGATGGAACGCTGTTTCCGAACTCGCCTACTGTAGATTATCCCTTAACAACAGCAGGTACGCTAACCGTTCAACTGGTTTTACACTATACTTGTCCCGATACCACTACCACATTTGTTGTCGTGGTGCCTCCGCCTGTAATTCCATTTTCCACAGACACCACTTTATGTCAGGGAACTGAACTCTCCGTTGAAAACCCTGATGCACTGCATTATTTGTGGTCCACCGGAGATACAACCGCTTCTATTGTCATTGATACGGCGGGTCATTACTCGGTATCTGTCACCAATTTGGGTTGTACCGTTTCTCTCAATGATATCAACGTTCAACTCTATCCGCAATCTTCGGTGAATTTAGGTAATGACTCCATTCTATGTGCCTTGGCAACTTTGCTCCTGAACGCAGAACAACCCCATCCTGCCACCTATTTATGGCAGGATTTGTCCACCAATACAACCTATTTGGCGAGTTCTGAAGGAGATTATTGGGTCATCGTTACGGATGAATGTTTACAGGTAAGCGATACGATCTATCTGGGATATTTGTATCCTATTGAAGTCGATTTAGGCAATGATACCACGCTTTGTGAAGGTCAACATTTGCTTCTTTCAGCGGAAACACCTTATTGTAGCTACTTGTGGCAAGATGGATCAACAGAAGCTACCTATTTAGTGAGGTATGCCGGTGTTTATCAGGTATTGGTCTCCAATCTCTGTTTTGATGAAACCGCAGAGATTGAAGTTTTCTATCAACGCTGCGAACAGGAACTTTATATTCCCAGTAGTTTCACTCCCAATTCCGATGGATTAAACGATCAGTTTAAGCCGATTTTTGCCTATCCCGATAAAATCGAAGAATACAGCATCTATATTTACAATCGTTGGGGGAATTTGCTCTTCACCTCTCAAAATCCGGAACAAGGCTGGACAGGCGAAGGCTGCATGAACGGCGTTTATACCTACGTCATTTTCTACAAAACCGAAGGAAAAGGAGGAAAAGTAGTGAACGGAACGGTAACGATATTTTGATTTCGGAGGGCGGAAGGCGGAATGAAATAAAAAGTCGAAAGTCGAAAATCGAAAGTTTTTATTATTAATTGAAAATTGAAAGTTGAGAATTGAAAATGGTCAAATATCTAATGTATCTCATTGATATTCACATTAATAGCCATGTCCTTTAGGGCATGGATGGGAATTAACACCCAAGATACCAAGGGCTTTAGCCCAAATTTATTATAATATTAGCCTTAGAGGGTTAAATTTGGAAAATGCAATATTGTTCCCGATTAATTCTAAATTCTAAACTCTAAATTCTAAATTTAGGAATCGTAATTCGTAATTCGTAATTGAAATCATTCCGCCTTCCGCCCTCCGCCTTCAAAATAACCCTATAGGGGTAACATGATTATTCCACATTTATATTATTGATAATCAAATATTTAACATAATTTCAGAAAATAATCACATAAAAGTATTGACAAATACAAAAAAAACAACTAACTTTGCTGTGTCAAACCAGTTGAAAATTAGAAGATTAGAAGTTAAAAATAAGCAACAAAAAATCAAACTCTAACCACAAAACTTCTAAATTCTAATTTCTAAATCTAAATTGAAATGAAACGCCTCAGTATTGCAATATTATTAACCCTTTCCTTCCTCTCCTTACAAGCACAGGAGCTAACCAATGCCGGGCGTGAATTTTGGGTTACTTCTTCAAAGACTTTCCTTTCCGATGTAGTACCTGACAGTGCATTGATCTATATTATGGGAGATACTCTATGCACCGGATATATTGAAAACCCTAACACCTCTTTTCATCAAACTTTTACAGTAGTTCCGGATAGTGTGTTGGTAATTGCTGTTCCCAAAGACGAGATTATGTGCAATGTATCGGATAATCCTTTTGACACTACTCATTCAGTTGAATTAAAAGGGGTTTATATTAAAACGGAAAAAAATGTCTATGTCTATTTACAAACCAATATTGCAGATACTTTAAGATTTTCTAATCATAGACGAACAGCTAAGGTTCCTATACCCCCATTCTCTATTTTTTCTACCGAAATCAGTTTGAAGGACTTTCGAAATACTTTTGGTAATGTTTGTTTACACGTACTTTTAATCATTGCTACAGAAGATAACACTACGCTGTTTGTACCGGAATTACATTCTATCACTTCTACAACCTCTCCTTTTACAACAACACTACAAAAAGGGCAGGTATTAATTTTATCATCATACGGTTTTGGATATCCTGGTGCTAATGAAATAATTACGACCAATTGCAAAAAAGTAGTTTTCTATCTTACATCGTGTAAAACTCTTACGTATAATGAAGGAGCAAAACATTTTCGAACCATTCCCAATTACAATCACTGTAAAGGGAAGGATTTTTTATTTGTAAAATATGAATATAATAATTTCATCAGAGGAGTGGTGTTAAATAGTGAAGGTGATTTTATTGATAATGTTTCATTATTCCGATGTAATCAATTTTACGTAGGCTTATCAGATGCTGATGTCACAGTTTCAAGTAGATTTAATGTATGCGAAACTTTTCCTCAGTGTGGATGTGATACGGCTCCTCCATGGCTTATTAATGTTCCTTTGGCTTTCGTAAGGTCACCAATAGATAGATTTGGAGATCGTGGAATTACTACGAACATTAATTTCACCTATGCCGGTTCGGGTACTTGGATGCAACAAGTAAATTATGAACTATTGTGCTATACTAATCTTAATCATGTTTTACCAACTAATCGTATGGTAAAAAAGTGGCTCTTCCCGACAACACAACGCCGCGTATCCCAAGCTCCGGATACCACTTATGTGGATCTGGTCATTTTTGTTAAACCGGAAGGAATTCACACTATGTACATTAATCACCAATTAATTTCATCCACTGCTTTTAACCTTTTTCCTCATACAAACGGGGATTATTACTACCTTCAATATAGCCTTTTTAACAATTCGATTCCTGATTTCTTTATCTTGGAGAATGAAAATGGGTTTAATGCCACTATTAACGAGTTCGGTTATAATATGAGACCCAATAACAATCACGGACATTTGGATTTTCTCTATTTCCACAATAATGACTCAGGAGTCAATTATTACGAATCTCCTGTTGCTTATTCCAATTTGAGTCCTGTTGATTCTGCAACTGTTTACCGTTGTGTCGGAGATCTGCTACATCTGGAAGTGCCTAATAATCCCGATTCTGTAGCCATAGACTGGATTGTAGATGGAACGCTGTATCCGAACTCGCCTACAGTAGATTTTCCCTTAACTACAGCAGGTACGCTAACTGTTCAACTGGTTTTACATTATACTTGTCCCGATACCACCACCACATTTGTTGTTGTGGTACCACCACCTGTAATTCCATTTTCCACAGACACCACTTTATGTCAGGGAGCTGAACTCTCCGTTGAAAACCCTGATGCACTGCATTATTTGTGGTCCACCGGAGATACAACTGCTTCCATTGTCATTGATACGGCGGGTGTTTATTCAGTATCTGTCACCAATTTGGGTTGTACCGTTTCTCTCAATGATATCAACGTTCAACTCTATCCGCAATCTTCGGTAAATTTGGGTAACGACTCCATTTTATGTGCTTTGGCAACGTTGCTTTTGAATGCCGAACAACCCCATCCTGCCACCTACTTATGGCAAGATTTGTCCACTAATACAACCTATTTGGCGAGTTCTGAAGGGGATTATTGGGTCATCGTTACGGATGAATGTTTGCAGGTAAGCGATACCATCTATTTGGGTTATTTATATCCTATTGAAGTCGATTTAGGCAATGATACCACGCTTTGTGAAGGTCAACATTTGCTTCTTTCAGCTGAAACACCTTATTGTAGCTACTTGTGGCAAGATGGATCAACAGAAGCTACCTATTTAGTGAGGTATGCCGGTGTTTATCAGGTATTGGTCTCCAATCTCTGTTTTGATGAAACCGCAGAGATTGAGGTTTTTTATCAACGCTGTGAACAGGAACTTTATATTCCCAGTAGTTTCACTCCCAATTCAGACGGATTAAACGATCAGTTTAAGCCGATTTTTGCCTATCCCGAAAAAATCGAAGAATATACCATTTACATTTATAATCGCTGGGGAAATCTGCTCTTTACCTCTCAAAATCCGGAGCAAGGCTGGAGAGGTGAAGGCTGCATGAACGGCGTTTATACCTACGTCATCTTCTACAAAACCGAAGGAAAAGGAGGAAAAGTAGTGAACGGAACGGTAACGATATATTGATTTCGGATTTCGGATTTCGGATTTCGGAATGAAAAAAGGTGGAATGCGGAATGCGGAATGCGGAATGAATCAATTACGAATTACGGGGTCAAAAATTGAGAATTGAACGTGGCTGTAGAGACGCAATGCTTTGCGTCTCTGATATAACACAAGGGTTCAAATATGTTAATTTTCACATTTATGTTATTGATAATCAAATATTTGACATAATTTTAAAAAAAATCACATAAAAGTATTGACAAATACAAAAAAAACAACTAACTTCGCTGTGTCAAACCAATTGAAAATTAAAAGGTTAGATGAAACGCTTAAGCATTGCAATATTATTAACCCTTTCCTTTCTGTCTTTACAAGCACAGGAGCTAACCAATGCCGGGCGTGAGTTTTGGGTTACTTCCTCCAAGACTATCCTTTCCGATATAATGCCTGATAGCGCTTTGATCTATATTATGGGTGATACCCTGTGCACCGGTTATATTGAAAACCCAAATACTTCTTTTTACCAAACTTTTACAGTAGTTCCTGATAGTGTGTTGGTGATTGGAGTTCCAAAAGAGGATATCCTATGTAATGTACAGGATAACCCTTTTGATACCACTCGCCTAATTGAATCCAAAGGGATCTATATTAAAACAGAAAAAAATGTCTTTGTCTATTTACAAACCAATATTGCAGATTCCACTTATAAACTTAGTAGTATACAAAGTAATAATGTGCAGACAGCTAAAGTACCTGTACCTCCACTCCCCATTTTTTCCACTGAAATTGACTTGAGACATCTTGTATCTTT
>JAKPTX010000133.1 GCA_029570835.1 Bacteroidota bacterium | reverse complement strand
GTTTAAGGATAAATAGTAATATTTAAAGTGCAGTTAATGGTAAAAAGATATATTTGGATGCATAGGAAAAGTTGCTTGAGGTATTGTAATTTAGATCCTATTCTTCATGCTTTTTTTTCTGACAATTCCAAAACTCATACTTACCGCCAACGTTCGGCGGTATGTGGCGTTGGCGCAGAGTCGCGGTGGCGCGTGTTTTTGCACTCGTGGTGCGATGCAGTGTTAAGATGTTGTTTTGATTATTGTCGCGTTGGCAAAAACCGTGACACCAGGAGGGGGTCCCCGGCGGGAGCCGGGGCAGGCCGCACCGCCGACCACTTAACCATCCTCTTTAGGCAGAAGATTCTCGCGGTGCGGAGCGCCAATGACATATACCGACCTGTTATGCCGTCGTGCTTTTTTGATAACGATGTTTTATTTTAATTTCATCGAGCAGCCCAGTATATGTAACTGGTTTGGTTAGGTTTTCAAGTGATTTCAAGGTTATTGAATGCTTACTACGTTTATAGTTATCTAGTTCCTGTCTTGATAAAACGTAAAAATCCCATTGGTCCATATCAAGTGGATTGATCGTACTTTGATCCTTATACTTTAACAGGCACATTACATATATGTCGGCATGTCTAATGGCAATTGACTCTTGTTCTCCATTACTACTATTCCAGTATCTGGCAGGTTTAATCGAGAAGATAATTTTTGATATTTCTTTTTGATACCAGGACTGAATATAGGCTGATGATTTCACTTCAATTTTAATGCCCTCGGGGGTTAGCAGATCATATGATTCCCATTCTTGGCGGGGAATTCTAAGATCAACATTAGTAGCAGTAGCAACAATGAATTCGGCAAATCGACTTCTTGTTGTATTACTCATTATATCAGAGGCACTCCAAGCCCAAAAGTCTTTAATGGTGAGTGGAAGTCTATTATATTGGCATAGTAATGGTTCATCACCATTCTTTATTGTTTGTTCTATTTTGTCTAGATCGGCCATAATTTCATTCAAATAGGAGCTGACTTAGCATGCGGCATAACGTTCGGCGGTATGTGGCGTTGGCGCAGAGTCGCGGTGGCGCGTGTTTTTGCACTCGTGGTGCGATGCAGGATTATGCGGTTATTAGTATATTCTCGCGTTGGCAAAAACCGTGACACCAGGAGGGGGTCCTCGGCGAGAGCCGGGGCAGGCCGCACCGCTGAACACTTAGCGTTCCTCTTTAGCCAGAAGGTTCTCGCGGTGCGGAGCGCCTATGCCATATACCGACCTGTTAGGCAAAGTTTATTTGGAATTGACTGCTTTTCTTATCTTTTCAACTTCCCATTCTTTACACATTGTAAGTTCAGTTAAAATTGATGGGCTAATTTTTAAAGCCGATTCCAATGTGTAAATAGTATCTAGAATTATATCAGAGTAAGTGAACCTGAAATAGTAAATTATAGGATACTGATAGGTAGCATCTTGAAGACTATATTTCATAGGCATGTGAAGTACAAATCCTTGTTTACTTGGAAATACATCTGATCTACTTACTGATATAGTTCCAGTATCCCATGTAGTGTCTCTAAAAGAGACATACGTCTTTCCGAAAACGTTGGTAGCAGACCTAATTCCGTAATTTGTAAACGTAAACTCCAGTGAATGCAGAGAATCAGGAGAGTTGCTCTTAATTATCTTTGATGCACTTAGATTAAAAACCGGACGATCTGAAACAATCAACTTGTTGTTTAGACTATCATTAGCTTTACGAATTGATGTTAACCTCTCATTTGTAATCGTAAATTGATAATCTAGAGAGCTTAATATACTTTTAAATAAGTAGACAGTATCTGAAAGGTCCCTAGTTTGGTCTAATAGCGAATCTACTCTATGATTCAGTGTTTGTTTTTCATCGTTTAGCCTTTCTTCTGCTTTTGAAGCCATTCTTACATTTAAGTACTCAAGAATTGCAAAAGCTATGCAAATCAGGATAAATATCCCGCCCCAAATTGTTAACTTCTTCTTTTTCGATAAGGTACAAAATAGGGGTAGGAGTAGAATTGGAATTCCAAGAAGGATCAGAATTGTTTGTATCATTGTGGCGTTTTATAAATTTTGCCTAACGTTCGGCGGTATGTGCAGTTGGCGCAGAGTCGCGGTGGCGCGTGTTTTTGCACTCGTGGTGCGATGCAGGGTTATGATGGTTATTACTTTATTCTCGCGTTGGCAAAAACCGTGACACCACCAGGGGGTCCCCGGCGGGAGCCGGGGCAGGCCGCACCGCCGACCACTTAGCGATCTTCTTTAGCCAGAAAGTTCTCGCGGTGCGGAGCGCCAATTGCATATACCGACCTGTTAGCACAAGTTTCTTTATTGTGGCGTTAAGATAAAACCATCCTGAAGCAAAAAAGAGTCATGGGTGTGTTGTTATATTTCTCTTTTTTGTTTTCTTTTTCTTTAGGCAATGCTTTTTTATTTATTCGACTGTAATGATTTGTTCTATTGATCTTACAGTTCCAAGTTATATTATTAAAGCGAACCTAATAATACTATCATGGCTACAACATCTACAATACCTATTATAATGCTAGCAACTGCAAAACCTTTTCCTTTGTATCTTTGAGGATTCTTTTTGATTTTAGATAGACTAATGTTTCCAAATACAATAGCAATAATTCCAAGCGGAATAGAAGCAATAAATAGACCAACAAGTGACGAGACAAATCCAGCTAAACCCAAGCCTTCAACCTTAGCAGGAATCGTATTTGTTGATGACAAATAATTCTGATTTGGATAATAATCTTGGCTTGGGATTGCAGTGTCTTGAGGACCAAAAAGATCGCTTGTCCCATTTGAATAAAGAACCTTGGTAACATCTGATTTTAGTACTGATATTATTGGACCAGTCAGATTATTACATCTTCTGTATTTTAATTCACTTTGCCCGATTTCTTCAACTCGTCCAATAATGATTGATCCAGATTTAAGAATGATTGTATCACATTTAACTTCTTGTATTTTGTTAG
The DNA here is from genome assembly GCA_029570835.1 of Bacteroidota bacterium. Lineage (GTDB taxonomy): Bacteria > Bacteroidota > Bacteroidia > Bacteroidales > WCHB1-69 > UBA5429. The sequence goes on along the minus strand of JAKPTX010000133.1, from coordinate 3,329 downwards.
TATCCTGTTTGGCTTTACTTTCGTTGTAACTGCTGGAGACAGATGGCACTTTTACATTATAAATTGGATGAAAAGTATTATCAATTGAAGCCATAAGGCTTTTATTATATTGTATTATATTGATTTGACTATTGCTCTCAACAGCAGCGATGGGTACATAAGGTATATATTCTTTTTTCTGAACTATTTTAGAGCGATGTAATTTTTGGCTTTTAAATTTATTATTATGAGCTATATAACGATGATTAGTCCTGATTTTACGTTGAGCTCTATAATCACTCTTTGAGAGTGAAATCTCTGGACATGATACTGCTTTTCTCGTGGTGTTACAAGATAGATTTGCAGTTGCTAAAATAATAAAGACTAATAAGGATGAAATGATGCTCTGTTTTGTTCTCATGGTAATGTGTTTTAGGTTATTAAGAAAAGAGAAAATATTTGAATTGCAAGATCTATGAAGCCAGGGTCAAATAATGTGACAATGAAAATTTCGCATAATCTAGATTATCTGGTCTTTAGCTGAAATTTGTGCTAACGTTCGGCGGTATGTGGCGTTGGCGTAGAGTCGCGGTGGCGCGCGTTTTTGCACTCGTGGTGCGATGCAGGGTTAAGCGGCTATTACTTTATTCTCGCGTTGGCAAAAACCGTGACACCAGGAGGGAGTCCCCGGCGGGAGCCGGGGCGGCCTGCACCGCCATTGAAGCTCTTTCATTTTGACCAGAAGATTCTCGCGGTGCAGAAGCCAATGACATATACCGACCTGTTATGCAAAGTGCTTTTACTGAAGTTTCTCAATTAATATTCTTCTTATCTCCTCAGAGGTGGGATCTATCGCAATAATTTCACCATTAGTGTCAACAAGGATTGTCTTGCCTGCGGCATTTGGTATGCCATATTTATTCCAGATATTATTTTGATGATCCAGTTCAACGAGGTTTAACCATGGGAATTCTTCTCTTTCCAATGTTTTTATTAGTCTATCTGTATTATCAATTTCAGCAGCTACACCAACAATTGTAAATCCTTTATTTTTATACTCATTATATACCGGGATCATTGTTCTAGAAGTTGCGATACACGGACCACACCATGTTGCCCAAAGATTAATTAGTGCTATCTTACCATCAATGATGTCAGATAATTGGTGTTTTTTGCCATCCAAGTCAGGAAGCGTGAAATTGATATATTTTCCTCCAACTCTTATATTTAAACTATTTAGAAGGTCTTCTGATACTTGTCGATAGGGATGATCTTTAAATTTGTTTGACAATACCTCCTGCATTTTATTAAAACGTGTTATATCTACATTCTCAACGGGATTGATCAGACATCTGTCAATAAAGAGATAATATGTTACTATTGTTGGATTATCTTCTATATAATCAAGAATCAATCGAAATTGTTCTTGGCTAATTTCTTTGATCTTCGCATCAAATATTTTTGCTTTTTCTGTCAAATGATTCCCTCTTTCCTTGATTCCTTCCATCTTCTCATAGAGTACTATATTGGTATCCTGACTCTTGGATTGTCTTAATCTCTCATATAAGACACTCATAGAATCACTATGATACTGATTTGTTTCAAAAAGAATTCTAATGCTATCGTTCATAGGTTGATACCTGCTCCTAAATGCACTCTCAAACAATTCATTAAATTCTCTCAACTGATTATTCAATTCTCCCCCCTCAATTATGTTTCTATCATATTGATCCATAGAATGCAGGGTGAAATAAATATTCTTAGTATCGGGGAAAAATGTAATTGGTCTAAATCCTCCTGATTCAATCTCATCCTGAAATACTAACCAGTATGCTTGGGCAGGTTTAGCCTCAACTTCATATGAAAAGGTGCTATCTGTGATGGGGATTCTAGTTTCTGCGAACCACGCATCGTCGAGAGCATTCATCACTATTAAGGTGTCGGAGGATCTCCCAATAACCTTTCCAGTTATTGTGCATGTTTCTATTTCATTATTACAGCTTATAAAGAATTGTGAAAAAGAAATAAGGATTAGTAGTAGAAGAGTAAGTTTTTTCATTCTTATGTTTGGTTTTGAGAGTTTACATAGCATTTTGCATAACGTTCGGCGGTATGTGGCGTTGCCTCAGAGTCGCGGTGGCGCGTGTTTTTGCACTCGTGGTGCGATGCAGGGTTATGATGTTGATTTGTTTATTCTCGCGTTGGCAAAAACCGTGACACCAGGAGGGGGTCCCCGGCGGGAGCCGGGGCAGGCCGTACCGCCGACCACTTAACGTTCCTCTTTAGCCAGAAAGTTCTCGCGGTACGGAGAGGCAATGACATATACCGACCTGTTATAAACAGTGCGGTTTTGTCACTATAGGATCAGAAAGAATTTCAGTATAAATTTATCCAAAGTACGCCATTTAATCCATCCATATCTTTTATCGCCATTATCGTATTCGCAACAGACTTTTACCCAGTCATTCTCTATGGTGACAGCATTTATAAAATAGATTTCATCTTGTTTCCTATTGAAATCAATTATAGCGCTTGTTGTATCTTTTAATTCATGAAATGGATTATTTGGATTCATATCTCTAGTGTCATCAATTGAAACGTAGGAACCAGAAAATAAATATTCCTGCCAAGTATAGAACTTAAATAATTTAGTATTTCTAGGAATGAATTTAGGTGTATCATCTGTTAAGAATATTTCGTACCATTTACCAAATGGTGAAGACGGAAAAATCAATAAACCATAGTCTGGGTGATAAGCATTTAATTTGAATTGTTTGACTTTGCTATTAAGATTATCATAGAAAATTTTTGTGTCGTCACCTTTGTATGTAAACCTTGTGAATACCGTACTGTCTGAATTATAAATAAATATGGAATCATATACATTCTCACATACCAAAAGGCCAAGGACACCATTTAACCTTAAACTGTCATCAGGTGTTTGAGTTTTTATATTTTCTACTGTACTATTAAGGACTTCCTGATTTGTGACCTTTTCTTCGATATTTTTTACCGTAATGATCGTGTCTGATAGTAATGTTGCTTTAACCTTCTTGCTATTTTGATTACATGCTAAGGTTATTATGGTTAATAGAATAAAAAGAAGTGTTCTCATATGTTTCGCATTGTTTATAACGTTCGGCGGTATGTGCATGTTGGCGCAGAGTCGCGGTGGCGCGTGTTTTTGCACTCGTGGTGCGATGCAGAGTTATGATGTTGATTTGTTTATTCTCGCGTTGGCAAAAACTGTGACACCAGGCGGGAGCCCCTGGCGGGAGCCAGGGCAGGCCGCTCCGCCGACCACTTAACAGTCCTCTTTAGCCAGAAAGTTCTCGCGGTGCGGAGCGCCA
>JAKPTX010000104.1 GCA_029570835.1 Bacteroidota bacterium | reverse complement strand
AGCTTGCAATATTTTTATCGAATGGGATTTTTGTGAGAATATCAATTTGCTCTGTTTTACAGTAGTTTTCAACATCATCGTTACCAATTCCCGAGCGGTTAATAACCACTCCAATTGGTTTGTGCAGCTTACGCATGGTTTCTACAGCCAATTTTAGGTCGTGGAGCCCAAAGGGTGTTGGTTCTGTAACAAGAATAACAAAATCGGCATTCTCGGTTGCTGCAATAACAGGGCACGATGTCCCGGGAGGACAATCAAATAGTTGAAAAATGCTGTTGCTGAAATTTTCTTCAACCAGCTTATGGGTTTTGTGTATTAGTGGAACAGCTTGCTCCTCGCCAATCATCAACCTGCTTTCAATTAGTTTTAGATTGTTGTAGCTATACTCAGCCGTTTCGCCCATTTTGTAAGGGTGCATGGGCAATGCTTTTGCTGGGCAAAGCTCAGAGCAGGCGTAGCAACTGTGGCATAACTCCTTAAAAACCGCAATGAATTTTCCCATCTGCACTACAGCATGGAATTTACAGTTTTTGTTGCACTCCCCGCAAAGAGTACATTTGCTCTCGTCCCACTGCGGGATCATTTTATGTTGTTCCGTTTTCCGGATTAGGTTACCTTTTATAAAAAGAGAATCGTTGGGTTCTTCTACATCTAAATCAACTAAAAGAGTACTTTCCCTTTCACTAAGAAATGCTGCAAGATTGGTTGAAAGTAAGGTTTTCCCCGTTCCTCCTTTTCCGCTGGCAATGGCAATCTTTAGGTTTTCTTTTTTAATCATACTGCAAGCGAGTAGCCTCGTTGGTAAGTGTATCTTTTATTGCCTCCTTATAGAATGAGGAGTTCCAGGTGTTCAGATTTGTATGTGTGGTAAAGTATTTCTGAGGAATAGGGTGAGTGCCAAATATCACTTTCAGCCCATACTTTTCGGGTATGAATTTGGCAAAATGGTTTAGCCTAGGACAGGGTGGGTAACCAACTAGTAGCCCTGTGGCTAAATGGATGTGAGTAGCACCATTTTTCTTCATTTCAGCAGGGGCGTACTCAATATTTCCGCCCGGACAACCACCACAGGTGGTGTATCCAACAAGTTCAACATCTTTATCCTTGTACATTTCAAAAGCACCCTCGCGGTTTTGTAAGGCTCTGAAACATTTGCCTCCGGCACATGTATGGTAGCGGTTGCAGATGATAATGCCTATTTTTACTTTTTCCATTTTAGTCAAGTTTGGTTGGGTTGTACACTATAAAACTTCCTTTGGCAACATTTAGCAGGTTAGCCATAACATCGCATTTCACCATTAATAAGAAAAAAATACGGGGATCGTTTTCGTTGATCAAACCTTCAAGGTTTCCTTGTCCCTTCGATATTACTAGGTCGGCCGAATTATAAACTTCCATAAACTCAGAACTACATTTTGCTAGCACTGTAGCTGGGGCATCAAATCCATTTTCAATAACTCTTGCCACGGAGTTCATCCCCACATCAATTGCGTCTTGCAATGTAGCGTCGTTCAAAGCAAAGCCGCTCCTAACTGCGTATGTAATATTTGGGTGATTGATTGTTTCGATAAACAGCTTGTCAAAGAGTATCTCTCCCGCATTATCGGCTAGGTAGAGAATTGATTTTGCTTCTTTGATTTTATCCTGTAGTTGCTTACTGTGATTAATAGCGAATTTTGCAAAAATTACTCGTCTAATAGTGGATTTGATATCAAAATTATTATTAGCCCCGTAATCCATT
>JAKPTX010000102.1 GCA_029570835.1 Bacteroidota bacterium | reverse complement strand
GTGTAATTGCCGTAGTAATCCTTGATCTTTCCTTCTCCCTCAAAAACAAAGATATGATCCACCAACTTGTTCATAAACCAACGGTCGTGAGATACCACTAACACCACGCCCTGAAAGTGATCCAAAAACTCTTCCAACAGATTCAATGTGTCGATATCAAAATCGTTAGTGGGCTCATCCAGTAGCAAAAAGTTGGGGTTTTTAATCAGTGTGATGAGCAGGTGCAACTTTCTCTTTTCTCCTCCGCTCAGGTCTTCAAAATAGGTGTATTGTTGTTCGTAACTGAACCCGAAATAGCTCAAAAACTGCGATGCACCCACATAGTTTCCACTTTGAAGGCGAACCACTTCGGCATGCTCCTTCACAATGTCAATCATGCGCTTGTTACCCTCAACTTTGAGATTATCTTGTGAGAAATAACCAAACTGAACGGTCAATCCCGGAGTGATTTTCCCGGCATCAGGTTTAAGCTCTTCCATAATCAGTTTGAGCAAAGTACTTTTCCCGGATCCATTCTTCCCGACAATGCCACACTTTTCTCCCTTTTTGAAGGTGTAAGAGAAATCTCTGATCAGTTCTTTGTCGGGATAGGAGAAGTGTAAATTGTTAATTTCCAATATTTTATTTCCCAGCCGTTCGCTTTGAATAAAGAACCCTTCCTGCTGTTTCTCCACCTTTTGGTGAGCCTCCTCTTTGAGCACTTCAAACGACTTGATCCTGGCTTTCGCTTTGGTAGTTCTGGCTTGAGGTGAAGTTTTGACCCACGCCAACTCATTACGGTACAGCTGTCTGATCCGCTCTAATGTAACCGCTTCATTGGCTAATCTTTCCGCTTTTTTCTCCAAATAATAGTCATATTTTCCCTTGTACTGGTAGAGTTTGCTTCGATCCAGCTCAATGATATAGTTGCACACCTGATCTAAGAAGTAACGGTCGTGCGTAACCATCAACAGCGTGATATTGTTGTTGGAGAGGTACTCTTCCAACCATTCGATCATGTCGATATCCAGGTGGTTGGTCGGCTCATCTAGGATCAGGAGGTCACTGTCGTGGATCAATGTTTTAGCCAGTGCTACCTTCTTTTTTTGTCCTCCGGACAACTCATTGATATCCTGAAAGATATTGTCAATTCCGAACTTGGAAAGCACCTCTTTAACGCGACTTTCAATATCCCAGGCATGGAGACGTTCTACTTCTAGCAAACTCTTCTCCATTCGTTCGGAAAGCTCTTTGGGAACAGGCAGTTGTTGATCCTGTTGTTTCTTAATTAACGCCAGACACACCTCATACTCCTTTACCGCCACAATACTTGGATTTTGAGAATCCAAAATGAGGTCCAGTACCGATTGTTCCGCTTCAAGAGTATTCAATTGTGGTAAGTATGCTATAGTGATATCCTTACGGGTAGTAACCAGTCCGCTATCCGGAGTCTCAATCCCTGCGATAATGTTGAGCAGTGTACTTTTCCCCACACCATTTTTGGCTATCAGTGCTATTTTTTGCCCCTTTTCAATCCCAAAACTAATCTGATCAAAGAGTATTTTCTCCCCGTAAGATTTAGTAACATTTTCAACAGTCAGGTAATTCATCGTTCAGATTCATCAAACCGCAAAAATATAAAAAAATGCGGAAGACGGAAGGCGGAAGGCGGAATGAAATCCAATTACGAATTACGAATTACGAATTACGATTCTTAAATTTAGAATTTAGAATTTAGAATTTAGATTTATTTGATTGATTATTAGATATTTGCATTTTTACCTCAAACCATTTCGACTTTCGACTTTCACCTTTCGACTTTTTTAGGTTCGTAATTCGTAATTCGTAATTCGTAATTGCTCTGCATATTCCAAAAGGTCTAAAATTCCAGAGTGGGGTAATAAAATGACAAAAATGGAAAACATTATTCTGCCCCCCATTTTTTTTATTTCAAAAAGAAAAACAAAAATATAAAATCAGAAATTGCCGTAAAGACGCAATGCATTGCGTCTCTACAGCCACGTTCAATTTTAATTTATAACCCGAAATCCGAAATCAATTTATCCTTCTACCTTCTACCTTCTACCTTTAGAAGGGGAAAGCCAACTCCATTCCAACTTCTAATTTGGGTAATTCTGTTTTGCCCATTTTGTCATTAAACAGATCCGAAAAACGATACTGTCCGTATAGGGCAATGAAATTGTATCCGAATCGGGCGCGGACTCCCCATTGCAAAGGATTAAATCCTTGAATGTTACCCCGTGTTTCAGTTCTGATAATCTTAGGATCTAATTTCTCTTTCATGAAATGTTTATTGGCAAACACCCAGGATCCGTAAATACCGGTGTCAAAATAGACGCCCAATCCTTCATCAGGTACTAACCTGAAACGTTGATAGAACTCCAGATTCAACAGCGATGTTCGAAGGTACTCAGTGTGGAACGACTGACTGCCCTCAAAGTTTTTGACATGGAACTTGTTGTATCCAATTTCTGCACTGAACCCGAGATTGTACCATTTGCAAACATTCCCTTTAAAGCGTACACCAAACATGAATGATTGCGATTTGCCATACCTCATTTGATAATCCGATCCATGAAAAGGAGGAGTTATAAATCCCCACGATATGTATGGATAGAGGTAATATTTGGACAATACCCCAAAAGCAGAAAGTTTTTCGTTTTTCTGAGGAATATATTTCACAGAATAGTTATATGTATCGGATTTATTAGTTTCATCTTTGGGTATAATATCTGTCCCGTAACGTAACTCTTTAACTTCTTTTTGATAATAAACGCGCAAGATATCACCATTCTCAATTTTGGATTTATCGAGAGGATAAACCATTGAAGATAAATCGGAGAATTCAACATCCCAATATTGTCTCAGTTGTCCGTCCGGTTTTTGAACATGAAGCAATAGGGTAGTATTGTTCTTGCCGTTTTCATCAGGAGTTATGGTAACAAATATGGAGCTTTCACTTTGTGTAAAAGTAATCCGGGATGACTCCATCGTTTGAGCTGTTTGGTTGATAAAGTAGCTGGCTTGTGGAACTCCGTAGCCATATTGATAATCAAAATAGGGATAAAGATCTGCCGATTTTTCAATTTCGGCTTTCAATTCCATAGCTGTAAGTTGCGGACGAGTTTGCCATGCACAAGCCACAAAACCGGCTACCAACGGACTGGAAAACGAAGTTCCGGGTGCGTTAGTATAGCCGCCTCGGGGTTTAGCCACATCAGCAGTACCGAAAGCCACTACATTGGGTTTGAGTCTTCCGTCTGCAGTAGGACCAAAAGAGCTAAAATAGATGCGTTTATCTGTTGCAGGGTTAAGACCGCCAACGGATAAAATACTGTCGGCATCAGCAGGAGTAATCAATGTGCGCCATGCTTTGTCATCCCCTTCATTACCCATAGCGTTGCAGACTAACATTCCTTTTGCTGCCGCCATATTGGCTGCTTTGCTAACCAACGACTGCTTTCCATCCATATCTTCTACGTAGTAGCGTGATTTTCCGTATCCCAGCGAACTATTGATGACATTGGCTCCATTTTTATCCGCCCATTCGACAGCTTGCATCCACCAAACTTCTTCCTTGGCAGGTTCCGTGTTGATTTCCGTACGAGCCAATAAAAACTCTGCTCCGGTGGCTAATCCCATCTTTTTCCCATTTTGGATGCCGGCAATACAACTCAAAACCATCGTTCCATGCGAGTTCCAACCGTAAACATCCTCTTTTTTTAATGGGAAATTCCAGGTTTTAATAATCCGATTATTCTCACGCAAATGAGTAAAAGCTTCGTGTTTATCCACTCCGGGAAATCCGCCATCGAAAACAGCAATCCGTATTCCTTTTCCATCGATCTGATTTTGAACAAACAGATCTCCTTCAAAACGTTCAAGTTGCGGTAAAATTCCAACTTTTTCACCGGTATCATGACTCATTTCAAACGAATCTGAGAAATGATCCTTGTAGGTTGCCAATTTCCCTTCCGTTTCGATTCGTTCAACATCTTTTACAAAAGGTAATTCTTGAACCAAGGGTAAATTCTCATCCGTAATGGCAACGGCAACGGCGTTAAACCAGCGTGTTTCTCCAACAAACTCTTCCGATAAATTGATCACCTGTTCTTTGTAATTATTATTCAAAGGAAAATCTGTCATATCGAAAAGAGAAATATTCTGCTGCACCCGTCTTTCAATCGCCTTGGTATCGAAATAAGAGTAAGGATCAAAAGTGGTTTCATTTTTATCTGTAAAATAGACCCAATAAATGTTTTGCGAAAAAAGACCATTTACCAGCACTAAAGTTAAAAAAGCTAAAATTATACGTTTCATGTTGTTGATTTTTATGTATGCAAAAGTATAGATTTTTTTGGTAAGTCTGTTCTCCTTTACTTCATATTTCTTCTTTCTTATTTGGAAATTTAAATAAATGGGGGCAGATTATGTTTCCCTTTATTGTTATGCTATTTCCCCACTCTCAAACATTAAAGCTTTTTAGAAAGGTAGTGTTAATTACGAATTACGAACCTAAAAAAGTCGAAAGTCGAAAGTCGAAAGTCGAAATTTTTGGGTTGAGGTAATGTTAAGCATAACTCCCTGAAAATCAAGCTCATCAATAGCCCCAACCTTTAGGTTGGGGAGGAAAATTGCCCATCGCGATATAGGGCTTTAGCCCAAATTTATTATAATGTTCCCCTTTTTGGGGTTATTTTGATTTTGGAGGGCAAATTTTGGATTATGGAATTATATATTTGATTATTAGCGTGTTATGATTTGTTTTATCTTATTTTAAATTTCTCACTTCACATTTGATATTATTGTAAATTTGGGCTAAAGCCCTGGGTATCTTGGGGGTATTCTAATCCACGCCCTAAAGGACGTGGTTATTGATATGATTATCAATGAGATATATGAAGTATTTGCCAATTTTCAACTTTCAATTTTCAATTTACGACCTCGTAATTCGTAATTCGTAATTTTTTTGTATGTTTGCAGGTTAAATTCATTGTATGCTGACAGAACGACAAAAAGCGGATTTGATCTTACAACTTTCTGGTAATAAGAAGATTGCAGTTACTACGCACTATAATCCCGATGGGGATGCATTAGGTTCTTCTTTGGCAATTTCGCTCCTAATGAGAGCAAAAGGGCACCATGTGGATGTAGTTGTGCCTAATGTTTTTCCTTCTTATTTGACCTGGATGCCTAACAGTGATGAGATTGTGATTGCAGCTACGGAGTTTGATAAAGCACGTGAAATTATTGAGTCGGCTGACATTCTTTTTATTGCAGATATGAATGCTGCACACCGTGCAGGAAGAGAATTGGAATCGATTGTGAAAAATACCGGTGCCTATAAAATAATGATAGATCATCATCCCAATCCAATATGTGAAGCAGGCTTGTTATACTCAACGATTGAATCTACTTCAGCTTCAGAATTGGTGTTCCGCTTTTTTAAAGAACTTTATCCGGATGCTCCGTTGTCGTTAGAGTACGCCAATTGCATCTATACCGGAATGATTACCGATACGGGTTCATTGAGTTATTCTTGTAACAGGCCCTTAATTTACGAAATTTTAAAGGAGTTGATGGAGATTGGTGTAGATGGTGAGTTGATCCACAGATTGGTATACGACAACTATTCGGAAAGCAGATTGAGATTGCTGGGAGTAGCCCTTAAGAATATGGTTGTGATGAGAGATTATGGCACCACTTATCTCTTTCTAACCAGGGATGATTTATTTGAAAACGACTATAAAATTGGAGATACCGAAGGTTTTGTTAACTATGGGTTGTCATTGAGCTGTGCCCAGTTTACTGCCTTTTTTACCGAAAAACGCAACAGAATAAGGATCTCTTTCAGATCTAAAGATCAATTTGATGTAAATCAGTTTGCATCACGCTATTTTGATGGAGGAGGACATAAAAATGCTGCTGCGGCATATCACTACGATACATTGGAAAATACAATTCTCTACTTCCAGGAAGTAGTTAGAAATCATCCCGAATTGAAGAAGTTTAAGGTATGAGAATAGTTGGGATTATATTGCTGTTATTCCTTTTTTTTGGATATGCTTGCAAGGAGTCGGCTCCTTCGGGAGAGATTGCTAAAGTCGAAACCAAGGAGAAACAGGTTGGCACCCCCCTGGAAAGAGGAAATCAAAAAATGATTCTATTAGAAGCGGAAGAGATAGAGCTTTTTATTCAAAGATATGGTTGGGATATGATTAAAACCGGAACAGGATTGAGATATCAGGTAACTAAAAAGGGGAGTGGTGAAACTATTCAAGAAGGAGATGAAGTCTCTCTCGAATATCAGTCGATGCTCTTAAATGGAGATTCGCTCTATTCTTCAAAACAGGATGGACCGATTATCTTTAAAGTGAATAAAAGTGATGCTATTACCGGATTGCATGAGGCGATGACCTATCTCAGATATGGAGATCAGGTGCGCTTAATTGTTCCTTCATACCTGGCTTATGGGATAGCAGGCGATGGATATAAGGTAACAGGACAACAATCAATCGTCTATTTTATAACAGTTAATAAAAATAAATCAAATAACCTAAATTAAATCAAAAAATGAAAAATTATTCAAAAATTGTATCCATTGCACTGATCGCAATCATGGTTGTGAGTGCTATCTCTTGTTCAAAATACAAAGGTTTTAAAAGAGACAAAAAAGAGGATTTTTATTACAAATTTCACATTGAAAATAAAAAAGCAGACCAACCTGAAGAGGGGGATATTGTAGAGTTAAAATTGACTGTAAGAACTACAGATTCAACCATTATTCCTACCATTCCAACACGTGATCAAATTGTTGAGTCCGCATTTAAAGGTGACTTTTATGCTGCAATTAAAAAAATGCATGTGGGTGATAGTGCTACTTTTATTTTAAATGGCGATTCTATTTTCCACTATTTCTTTGGTCAGGAATATCCGTTTGGTGAAGAGCCTCTTTATTTCGATATCAAATTGGATAAAATTATGAGTATGGAAGAGGTTGAAAAGGAGCAAGCAGAACGCAGAAGAGAATATGAGGAGATGTTGGAAACCTTTAAAAATAGTGAAGATTCTTTATTGACAAATTATTTAACCGACAATAAAGTAACTGTAAAACCAACATCCAGCGGTTTATACTATATTAAATTAGCTTCCGGAAAAGGAAAGAAAATTAAAAATGGGTCTCATGTAACCGTACATTATACAGGAACACTTTTGGATGGAACTGTTTTTGATAGTTCTTATTCCAGAGATGAGCCTATTGAGTTAGAGGTAGGTAAAGGACAAGTGATTGCCGGTTGGGAAGAAGGTTTACAATTAATGCAAGAGGGAGAAAAAGCCAGATTTATCATTCCTTCCAAGTTAGCATACGGAGAAAGAGGTGCCGGTGGGGTTATTCCTCCCTATACTACAATTGTTTTTGAAGTAGAGGTGTTGGATGTAGAATAATTTTTGTATCTTTGCCGCTCAAAAAAGTTGGGGCGTTAGCTCAGTTGGCTAGAGCGTTAGACTGGCAGTCTAAAGGCCACGGGTTCGACTCCCGTACGCTCCACTTAAAAAGATGATTTTTTCCATAAAAAGACGTACTCAGTGCGTCTTTTTTCATTTTAATAACATATCTTTGCCAATTGATTCAAAAGTATATGACGAGAATCCTGTTTCGCAAAAAATATAAGGAAGAGAAACCACTCTCGCTGGGTAGTTTGACCTGGAAACGCTTTTTGAAACAGAAAATGGGGGTTATCTCACTGGCTTTTATTCTCTTAACTATACTGATCGCAGTTTTAGGTTATTTGATTACGCCTGATCAAACTCCCTACTGTAATGAACAACACCTGGAGATCTCACTTCAAAAACCGGGATTCAAATCTGCTTTTCTTCAGTTTAAAAATGAAAAGGCTGAAAAGAAACAGCATTGGTCCCATATTATGCTCTATGGAAAACAGATAGAAAATCGTATTATTCCTGTTCAAAGTTATGAACTTATTGCTGATTCAGTGCGTGTGTTATTTTACGGCGAAACAAAAACTGAATCGATTTCCCTCGCGGAGTTGGATGCCAAAAATCCTATTTTAAATAGAACCTATCATTTAGGAACCGACCGCTATGGACGAGATGTGGTCAGTCAACTGTTGATGGGTACACGGATCAGTCTGGCCGTCGGTGCTATTTCTGTCTTGATCGCCTTGACAATTGGCGTCTTTTTAGGCTCTATAGCCGGTTATTATGGAGGAAAAGTAGATCAGTTGATTGTTTGGTTTATTAATGTGGTGTGGTCAATACCCACACTTTTACTTGTGATAGCGATCAGTTTTGCTTTGGGTAAGGGGTTTTGGCAGATTTTTATAGCCATGGGATTAACCATGTGGGTGGATGTGGCACGGGTAGTGCGGGGACAGGTATTGGCGTACAAGGAACAAGAATTTGTTGAGGCAGGAAAAGCGCTAGGCTATTCAGGTTTACATATCATTTTTAAGCATATTTTACCCAATCTGACGGGAACATTGATTGTTTTGTCAGCTTCCAACTTCTCTTCCGCTATCTTAATGGAGGCCGGGTTGAGTTTTTTGGGATTGGGTATCCAACCTCCAACACCCTCCTGGGGGATGATGATGAAGGAAAATTATGCCTACATTGTGCTGGATCACGCTTATTTGGCGATTGTTCCGGGTATTGCCATCATGCTGCTGGTGTTGGCATTTATGCTAACAGGCAGTGCTTTGCGAAATGCAATGGATGTGAGAAGCAAGTAACCGCTTTATCTTTCTTTTTTAGGAGTGTGAGGCTCTTTTTCACCCTTTTTAGTACCATCGTAGAGATCGTAACCCCAATATTTACACTCTAATGCACCATTGTAGAGTTGATGGCGAGCACTCGTTTTTAATCCGATACTTTTCATTGCTTCCAAATCGGAACTGATGATAAATGCTTTACAACCGGTGTATTGCTGTTTAAGTGTATCTCCAATCTGTTTGTATAAGGAGAGCAGGTTGTCTGATTTTAAACGTTCTCCATAAGGTGGATTAATAATTACCATCGCCGGTTTACGGGTGGGACGAGTATCTATTAAGTTGCTGACTTTAAAGTGGATAAAGTCTTCTAATCCGGCTTCTCTGCTTTGGTTCTTTGCAACACGAATAGAGTCCGCAGAGATATCTGAACCATACAACTCAATTTTGATATCCTCTAGAATCTTTTCCTCCTCTTTGACTTTTTTCCAAAGCTGTGAATCAAAGTTTTTCCATCTCATAAAACCCCACTGATTGCGATAAAAACCGGCAGGGATTCGGAGTGCGATCATCGCTGCTTCCACTAGAATAGTCCCGCTACCACACATAAAGTCGATTAGGTCGGTTTCTCCCTTCCATCCGGATAACATAATCATTCCGGCAGCCACTACTTCGTTGATGGGGGCGGGGTGGTATCCTGTGCGATATCCTCTTTTGTGTAAGGATTCGACCGAACTATCCAAAAAGAGATGACATTCGTTGTTGAAAATATGCAAATGAAACAGAACATGAGGATTCTCTTTATCCACATCGGGACGTTCATTGTATCGATCTCTAAAACGGTCACAAACAGCATCTTTAGCCAGCATTGAAGCAAAAAGAGGTGTTTTAAAAATGGAGTTATGAATTTGTGCACTGAAAGCCAATGACTCATTGGAATTCAGGTAACGATCAGCTTCAAATTGATAGATTTCTTGATAGAATTGATCATTATTGTCGAATTGAAACATTTTGACACGCCATAATATGCGTAATGCCGTTCTGCAATAGTAATTGGCACGGTATAAAGTATCCAATCCCCCTTCAAAATAAACTGAACGATTGAGGGTTTTAATATGAGCAGCGCCAATCGAAGTTAGCTCTTCAGCTAAAAGAGGCTCCATTCCTGCAAATGTTTTAGCAATAAAAGAGAGATTGTTCATAAAATAAAAATAAGAGTGATTACGTTAGAAGTTTGTTGTTAATTATATATAATTTTTTTAAAAAAAAGTTTGGCAAAAGTACAAAAAAAAACATATTCTTGAAAAAATTAACGTATATTTGCAATCTGATAATTAATGAATTATCATCAAATGATAAATAAATTTTTAAAATTAAGTTAACATGGCTCTTCAAGAAAAAAATTCCATTTTGTTAATCGAAAAGAGCAACAATTTAAGAACTGTTCTTAGAGATTATTTTGAATTATTAAAATATCAAGTTAAAGAATGTGCAGATATTTCCACTGCTACAAAAGCTTTGAAAAAAGATTTTTATGATATCACGATACTGGATGTGGGTGATGATATAGGGGAAGGAATCAATATGATGCGTGCTATTCTCAAATTGGATCCGAATATGCCGATTATTATTCTATCGGATAATTCAGATAAATTAGCTAAAATAGAGACTTTTAAAGAGGGGTGTGAGGATTTTTTGACAAAACCTTTCTCTATAGAAGAACTTTCATTGCGTGTTAATGTGATTCTTAAAAGATTGTTTAAGTTACAATCACCTCTTGCGACCAAAACTAGAGAAGATATTGTGGTTGAATTCGGACAGTTTACTTTTAATTTTTCAACAGCACAGTTGACCTGTTTTAATTACAGTCATACTTTGACACGTAAAGAGTCTGATCTCCTCTATTTGCTCGTCAAAAACGTCAATACGATCATGCCACGGGAGACTATATTGCGTGAGGTATGGGGAGAAGGGAGGAAGGATGCCGGAAGAAGTATGGATGTTTACATCACTAAACTTCGAAAATATTTGAATTATCAGTTCTTTGCCGATAAGGCTAAAGTTGGACAATTGACAAAAAGGAAATTAACACAAATGTCTAAGGTACAACTGGTTAATATTCATGGAACCGGTTTTATGCTCAAAGTAGAAAACTAATTTATACTAATCTCCAGGATATGATTATTGACAAACTTTTTGAAACTGTTACCCAAAAGGGACATGTCTGTGTGGGCTTGGATACAGATCTTTCTTATCTGCCGTCCTCTTTTAAAGCAAAATTTTCTACCATTTCTGAACAGTTATTTCAATTTAATCGTGAGATTATTGATGCGACCCTGGATGTGGCAGCCTGCTTTAAAGTACAAATTGCTTATTATGAAGCGCTGGGAATGGAAGGTTTAATGGCGTATAAAAATACATTAGCCTATTTGAGATCAAAAGAGTTGATCACCATAGCGGATGTAAAAAGAGGAGATATTGCCAAAACAGCGGAAATGTACGCTCAAGCGCATTTTTCCGGCGATTTTGAAGCGGATTTTATCACTATAAATCCCTACATGGGAATGGATACAATCACTCCTTATCTGCCCTATATTGAATCGGGAAAAAAAGGAGTTTTTGTGCTCATTCGTACTTCTAATGAGGGAGCTAAAGATATTGAGTATTTACCCCTTGAAGCAGGTGGTTCTGTATATCATGAGGTGGGTAAGAAAATTCAGCAACTAGGAGAACCCTTTATCGGGAAATATGGTTATTCTCCAATTGGAGGAGTGATGGGATGTACCCATGCTGATGAGGCAAGAGAGGTGCGTAAAATGTTGAACTCTACCTTCTTTTTGATTCCGGGCTATGGTGCTCAGGGAGGGAGAGCGGAAGATATTGCACTCTATTTGAAAGAAGGTAATGGGGGTATTGTGAACGCCTCCAGGTCGATTTTGTTAGCCTACAGAAAAGTGGAAAACGGCGAAGCTGATTTTGCGCAATTATCCCGATTAGAAGCGATCAGGATGAGAGATGATATCAGAAATCATCAGTAATTCTTCGACGATTTTACGATCATTTTGAAGACGGGGTATTTTGTACTGTCCACCCAGTCTGTTACGAAGTTCCAGCCATTTGATGAAAGTACCCTCTTGAACTACTTCTATTTTTGGAGGTGCCATTAACAGGTCGCCACTTCTTTTGGCTTCGTAGTCTGAATTGAGTCTCTGTAAGGCAGCGTCCAGGCTTGACGCAAATAGTTCAAGTGATGAGGGAGATTTTGAAAACTCCACCACCCATTGGTGTCCCCCCTTTTTCTTATTTTCATCTAAAAAAAGAGGAGCAGCACTATAATTGGTAATAATAGCATCGGAAATGAGAGCTGCTTCACTGATCGCCTTTTCAGCATTGTTTACAATCAACTCCTCGCCAAAAGCATTGATGAAATGGGTAGTTCTTCCGGCAATTCTGAATTTATAGGGATGAATGGATGTGAACTGGATGGTGTCGCCAATCTCATAGCGCCATAGACCGGCTACCGTAGTAACAATCATAGCGTAAATGGGTCCAACTTTAATTTCTGAGAGTGGAATCACTATTTCTTGATCTCCACTTTCCTCGTTTAATTCACGAAATTCATAGAAAACACCATTGTCGGTCAGCAACAACATATCATCTGAATCACGCTCATTTTGGATTCCAAAAAAACCTTCAGATGCATTGTAAATGTTCATGTAAAAGAGTTTCTTAGGTGCAAAAATTTTTTCATATTCTGCACGGTAAGGGTCAAAAGAGACGCCACCATGGAAGAAAACCTCTATGTTTGGCCATACTTCTGCCAAGCTCTCCTTCCCGGACTTGGCTAATACTTCTTTCAAAACCAACAGCATCCAGGAAGGAACACCGGAAAGACCCGTAACATTTTCCTTGATAGTACTTTTAGCCATTAATTTGAGTTTATACTCCCAGTTGGAATGGAGTAAAATTCTTTTATTTTGAGGGGCATTGAGATATAAACCGATAGCCGGCATATTTTCCATTAAAATGGCTGAAACATCCCCGCATCGAAGAGGTGATTCCTTATACAATTCTTGCATACTTCCCCCTAAAGTAATCGTTTTGCCGGAAAAAAGTTCTGTGTCCGGAAAGAGATTGGTGTAGATGGTTAAACAATCCATGGCTGACATAATGTTGTTCTCTTTCAGAGATTCATCGCTTACAGGAATAAATTTACTCTTCCCTTGACTGGTCCCGGAAGATTTAGCCAACCAATCAATAGGAGTGGACCATAAGACATCGGTTTCTCCACTAACAATCCGGTCAATGTAGGGAAATAGCGTGTTATAATCTTGTACGGGTATTTTTTGAGTAAACTCTCCATAAGTAGTTTTAGCGGTGATACCATGTTTTTCACCAAATAGGGTTTTAGAGCCCATTTTCATCAAATAGGTAAACCAGCGTTCCTGGGATTCTATCGCCAGTGTGTGGAGTATAACGATGCGTTCTTCACGGTACGCAAAGAAAGCTCGGATAGGAAAATTGAAAAATTGCTGCATGACAAATAAATTAATGCTATTTTTGAAGGTCCAAAATTAATAAAAATATGATTATTGAAACTCACTTTAAAATCAATTTAGGGCTCCATGTTTTAAAAAAAATGGAATCAGGATATCACCAAGTTGAAACAGTTCTCTATCCTGTTTATAGTCAGAGGGATAGAGTTGAAATAGTTAGATCGGATCATTTTAAATTTCAAATAGAGAATCAAGATTTTGAGATTGAGCAAGAGAAAAACATAGTCGTTAAGGCGTATCGTTTATTGGAGAAAAACTACGATCTTCCTCCTGTTTCTATTCGTTTAGTTAAAAATATTCCATCCGGTGCAGGTATTGGAGGCGGATCAGCAAATGGCGCTCTAACCTTGAAACTTTTAAACTCACTCTTTGATTTGCGGTTGACTACCGAGCAATTACATTGCTATGCTGCCCAATTGGGTAGCGATGTGCCCTTTTTTCTGAGAGATTATCCCTGTTGGGCTACCGGAGTGGGTGATCAACTACAGCCTATTGCATTAGACCTTTCCGCTTACCGTATTGAAGTTGCCTTTTCCGATATCCGAATCTCAACAGCGGAGGCTTATTCGTGGGTTACCCCAAAAATTCCACCAATTCCACTATCTGAATTAATTCAAAGACCGATTCAGGAGTGGCGTTCTGTTTTGGTTAATGATTTTGAAAAACCAATCTTTCTTCGTTATCCTCAGTTAGAGTTAACTAAAGAAAATTTTTATAAAAAGGGGGCGCTCTATAGTGCGATGAGTGGCAGTGGATCCTCTGTTTTTGCTATTTTTAACAGATAGTGGGGCTCCAACTGGTTTGTCGCAAAAAGATCAATTAGTATCTGTCAATACAATTCAAATCCTGGAAGGCTACCTTTAAGCGTTCAATGAGTGAAAGCTCACCTTTTCTTAAAGAGGCTCTTGGATCGTAATATTTCTTGTTGGGTTTATCATCTCCCTCAGGATTTCCAATTTGTCCTTGCAAGTAGTCTTTTTTATCTTTATAGTAATTCATGATGCCTTCCCAGAAAGCCCATTGAGTATCTGTGTCGATATTCATTTTCACTACACCATATTGGATTGCTTCGGTAATCTCTTCAGGTGCTGAACCACTACCGCCATGGAATACAAAATTAACAGGATAAGGTTCTGTATTGAGATTTTTCTCAATATACTCTTGTGAGTTTTTCAAAATAATGGGCTCCAACTTAACATTACCCGGTTTATACACACCATGCACATTACCGAAAGAAGCAGCAATGGTAAAGTTGGGTGAAACTTCCATCAGTTCTTTGTAAGCGTAAGCAACTTCTGTGGGTTGGGTGTACAATCTGGAACTGTCAACGCCTGTATTATCCACTCCATCCTCTTCACCACCGGTGATTCCCAATTCTATCTCTAAAGTCATTCCCATTTTGGACATGCGGGCTAAATATTTTTTTGAAATGGCAATGTTTTCTTGCAAACTTTCTTCAGAAAGATCCAACATATGAGAACTGAAGAGTGGTTTTCCTGTTTCAGCAAAAAACTTTTCCCCCTCATCTAAGAGACCATCAACCCAAGGGAGCAGTTTTTTGGCAGCGTGGTCAGTATGCAATACTACCGGTACACCGTACAACTCAGCGATTTGGTGTACATGCTTGGCCGCAGCAACAGCTCCTTGAATCGCTGCTTTTTCCTGATCATTATTCAAAGATTTGCCGGCATAAAAGTGAGCCCCACCATTGGAAAGCTGTATGATGACAGGCGAGTTAACCAATTTTGCTGCTTCTAAAACTCCATTGATAGAGTTGGTCCCTACTACATTCACTGCGGGTAAAGCATAATGTAATTTTCTGGCATCATCAAAAATTTGTTTAAGATCATTTCCGGAAACTACGCCCGGTTTAACTAAAGTTGAAAGTTTTGTGCTCATAATTATTATAATGTGTTGATTAATATTTCATTTAACTTGCAAAGTTACGAAAAAAAATAAACATAAATAGTGTGACTTTTGCTATTTCCTTTTTTTATATATTTGTAGCCGATTTACAGACTATTAAAAGAAAGATTAAAAAGATGAGTTATACTATTGATTTTACTAAACTGACTCAATTTGTTAATTTAGAATTGGCTGCCAAACAAGTAGTTGAAGGTTTTATTACAGGAATTCATAAAAGTCCGATGCATGGTTTTTCAGTAGAGTTTGCCGAACACAGACAGTACAACACCGGTGAACCAACCAAGCATATCGACTGGAAACTCTACGCCAAAACCGATAAACTCTTTGTCAAAAGATTTGAAGAGGAGACCAATTTGCGTTGTCAGATCGTGATTGATAATTCATCTTCAATGTATTTTCCAATCCAAAAAGAGTATTCATTGGCGGCTCCCAACAAGATATTTTGGGCTATCTATGCTGCTGCCGCATTGATCCAAATCTTAAAGGGACAACGTGATGCTATCGGATTAAGTGTTTTCTCAGACACGTTGGAACTTCATACCCGAGCCAGAGGAAGCGAAGCGCATCAAAAAATGATTTACCGAGAGTTGGAAAAAATACTCCAGCCAATTGGTACGGAAGTGAGAAAACAATCTATGGTTACCGATACATTGCATCGTATTGCGGATCAAATTCATAGGCGTTCCATGGTCATCATTTTTAGTGATATGTTTGAGTCGAACAGCGATGTGGATGAGTTGATGTTGGCATTACAACACTTAAGACACAACAAACACGAAGTGATTTTGTTTCATACCTACGATAAAAAGTATGAGTTTGATTTTGCCTATCAGAACAGACTCTATAAATTTGTAGATATGGAAACGGGTGCAGAAATTAAACTGCATGCAAACTATATCCGGGAATATTATCAAAATGCTATAGAAGATTACTTTAAGGAATTAAACCTCAAATGTGGACAATATCAGTTTGATCTGATTCCGGTCGATATCAATAAAGGGTTGGATCAGGTACTGTTACCCTATCTCTTGAAACGAAAATAACTCAATATAAATCTAATGGAACTATGTCAAAACTTACAATTACTCAATGGGATCTTTCTGACAGACCACGTGAAAAATACCTCACCGGAGGGTTTACCTACCTTTCCGATGCCGAATTGCTGGCTATTTTGTTGAGAAGTGGCACTTCGACCAGTTCGGCAGTGGAATTATCAAAGATGATTTTAGCAGATTTGGACTTTAGTCTTGATAGATTAGCCGACATGACTGTTGCTCAATTGACTAAGTATAAAGGGGTTGGAAAAGTGAAGGCGATAACGATATTAGCGGCTTTTGAGTTGGGAAGGCGTAAATCTTCAGAGACGGTTAAGGTGGAATCCAGAATTAATAGTCCGGAGCATGTACGGGATTATATGCAGGACAAAAATGCGTCATTGCTTCATGAAGAGTTTTGGGCGATATATGTCAATCAAGGCTCTAAAATTTTGGGATCGCAGCGGATCGGTAAGGGGGGAATAACGGCCACAACTGTCGATATTCGTCTGATTATTAAAGGCGCATTGGAACTTTCAGCAACCGGTATTTTTGTCGTTCATAACCATCCTTCCGGACAAATGAAGCCGAGTGAGTCGGATAAGATGCTCACCTTTCAACTGCAACAAGCTACACGATTGATGAATCTCCAACTGTTGGATCATGTGATTGTATTTAAGGATCGTTTTTTTAGTTTTTATGAAAATAATTTATTGTAAATGAAAATAGTTACCGTTATAGGGGCGAGACCTCAATTCATTAAAGCTGCTGCCATCAGCAGAAATATTCGTGCGTATTACTCTGATTTGATCAAAGAAGTGATTGTGCATACGGGTCAGCATTATGATGAAAATATGTCGGAACTCTTTTTTGAGGAGTTAAATATACCGCAACCCGACTATCATTTGGAGGGATTTGATCCTTCGCGGCATGAGGGTAGCTTTAACGAGATGGTAACTGAGATCAAACAGATTATTCAGCAGGAGAGTCCGAATTGGGTTTTGGTTTATGGGGATACTTATTCCACTTTGGCCGGTGCACAGGCTGCTCATGAGACACGTACACATTTGGCGCATGTAGAAGCCGGTTTGCGATCATTTAATAATGCGATGCCCGAAGAACAGATCCGGATACAAACCGATCAGTGGGCGCAGTTGCTTTTTGCCCCAACCGCTACGGCGGTGGAAAATCTGGAAAGAGAGCGTGCGGAGAGTGGGCGAGGAGGAGAGGATGGCCCCCCCCCTTTTTTTATAATTCCTACAGGAGATATCATGTATGATAATTCACTCTACTTTGCGGAGTTGGCACAATCTCAAGATTATATATTTAAAGAGTTGAAAATCAATCCAAAACGTTTTGTATTGACAACTATTCATCGTAATTTTAATACGGATAATCCGGAACGTTTGCAGTCGATTTTGGATGCTCTGTTGATGATTAGTGAAGAGATGCAGGTGGTTTTGCCTTTGCATCCCAGAACATTGAATGCGATAGAGAATCATTTTTCGGAGGAGAAAATTGAAAAAATAGTAGAAACTGAAAATTTGATCATCACGGAACCGCTTTCATTTCTGGAAATGACGTTGTTGGAGCAGCATGCACAAATGATTATCACAGATTCGGGTGGAGTGCAAAAAGAGTCTTATTTCTTCAAAAAACCGGCTTTAATTCTGCGTGCAGAAACGGAATGGGTCGAAATTGTAGAAGTGGGAGCAGCAAAGCTAACCGATGCAGATCCCAAGGTTATTTTGGATGGTTTTCATTACTATTTGCAGTCGCCACCGACCTATTTTCCTCCTCTGTTTGGTGATGGGGAAGCTGCTAAAGAGATTATTAATGCACTGTTGGAAAAACGATTTGAATAATAAATAAAAGCTTTCTAATAATTGAAGAAAGCATTGACACAATTAACAACTGCAAACTCGAAAAGTTGCATTTATGTGTTGAATTTACTATTTTTTGATTTATATTAATGATAATCAACATTATAAGTAAAAAATATGTTCTTTTGTGTCATAATGGACGGTAGAATCTAAAAATATTGTATCTTTGCCACTCATGTTGCTAATTAGGTGGATATTCTTAAGGAATTTTACTTATTATATGTTCAAGACGGGTATTATTAACTTGTAAGGTGGAGTCAGAACCACTAAAAAAACGGGCGTATTCCGAAAAGCCATATGAGTAGGATTATCTAAAATAAACGAAAATGAAGAGAAGATTACATTTTTTTGCAATTTTGATTGCTATTTGCTTTATCTCATCATGTGGTGGTGGGAGTAAAGGTGTTTCAGAAATCAAATTAATTCCTGTGGAA
This sequence comes from Bacteroidota bacterium, assembly GCA_029570835.1. Lineage (GTDB taxonomy): Bacteria > Bacteroidota > Bacteroidia > Bacteroidales > WCHB1-69 > UBA5429. Next base: position 15,467 of record JAKPTX010000102.1, on the reverse strand, counting down.
AGTGGGGACTATTATCAGTATATTGATAGGGAGGGTAAAATTGCAATTAATCCACAGTTTAGTAGAGTTACAATTTTTCGCGATGGCTTAGCATTAGTAAGATCATCTTATGATGAACCCAAATGGGGTTTTATCTCAGAAGATGGGCTGTATGCAATTGCTGCCAATTATAAGGATGCTACTGTTTTTGGTGATGGTTTAGCTTGGGTCATTTCTGATAATGCTCCTCCCACAGCAATTAATACTAAAGGGAAAATTCAGTTTACTTTACAAAATGCAGAAATAGTAAATGTTTTTAAGGAAGGCTTAGCTGCATTTTGTATAATGGATACTAATGTATCAAAATGGGGCACCAAATTAAGATGGGGCTTTGTTGATAAAACCGGTCAGGTTAAAATTGACCCGCAATTTTTAAATACAGGTAATTTTTCTGATGGAAAATGTGCGGTTGAATTTGAAAATGGTGGATGGGGATATATTGATAAAAAGGGAAAAACAATCATTGACCCTCAGTTTATAGATGCAAAAGAATTTATTGATGGAAAAGCCGTTGTTTTTTCAGATGGAGGGGCGGGTGTAATTAATAAAAAAGGTAAATATGTAATTAAACCTCAATTTTCATTTATGGTAAAGGATGGTGATAAATATCTAATTAGACAAAATCGAAAATTTGGCTGGTGTGATAAAAAAGGGAAAATAATCATCAATCCTCAGTTTGAAGAAGCTTTCCCTTTTAGAGGAGGAAAATTAGCCGCTGTACGATTGGGTGAAAAATGGGGTTACATTGATAGTAAAGGTAAAATTGTCATTAATCCTCAATTCGATAAGGCACTACCATACGTTGGGAAACTGGCTTTAGTTAAAAGCGATGGTAAGTATGGACTTATCGATGCCGATGGTAATTATGAAGAAAATCCTCAATTTGATGGTATCACAGAAGAGCTAATGTTGTACATGTTTCATGGTAGTTGTTCCGATTATGAAAGTGTACAAACTGATCTTTTTAATGTTATACCAATAGTGAAGCGTATTAATGTTAATACACCGGAAGGTTTATCATTATATAGCAAAATATCTGACATTACTACCGAGCTTTATTTAGGAGAACATAACTTTAGTAAATATTGGAATAGGCATACTTTAATCAATGATAGACAAATTACGTATGATGCAGAGTTTACTTTTTCTGTTTTTGCAAATGCTTATGAGGAAGTTGACGGAGATATGATATTTAATCCGAATGCAGATATTCAAGGCTATGCATATAGGATTGATCTTTCCGGAAGAGGTAACGGTAAAGCAAAGGATTTGAAAGATGCAATGGAAAGATCGTTATCAGGGTACAAGAAAGACAACATTCGATCTACTGAGGCTATGAGTGTTTTTAAAAATGAAAAGCAAACAGTCATACTATATGTCAGTAGTTCATCTTCAATTGTTATAGGAATAACAAGCAACCAAAATGAAGCAGTGTTAGAAGATATATTATAAGTACAGGTCACAAAGTGGGTGGATGCGAGAATAATATGGGTCACCTCAAACTATTTTTCTAAATTGTTGAAACACTAAAAAAAAGCCGCCTCATTTAGAGCCGGCTTTTTTAGTGTAGAATATTCAGATCTTATTTGATTAAGTTATGTTTTTTAACGAAATCTTGTAAGATAGTTTCAAAAGTTGGAGTTCCAATTTCTTGAAGTTCATAACCAATCTTCACGTAAGGTTGGTTTACTTTCACGAAACGTGGAAGGTCAATAGGAGTACCGATAACAACTAAATCACAAGGAACATTAGCAATAGTTTTTTCTAAGTCTCTCATTTGAGCCTCACCATATCCCATAGCTGGAAGGATATTTTCAAGGTGTGAATATTTTTTGAATGTATCAACGATACTACCTACTGCATAAGGTCTTGGGTCAACTAATTCAGCAGCACCATATTTCATAGCAGCAACAGAACCGGCTCCAATAGTCATGTTTCCGTGAGTTAATGTTGGACCATCTTCTACTACCAATACACGTTTTCCTCTGATTTGTTCAGGTTTGTCAACGGTTAGAACAGAAGCGGCATCAACAACGATAGCTTTTGGATTGATTCTAGCAACATTTCTTCTAACAGTGTTGATGTCTGCTAAAGAAGCTGAGTCAATCTTATTAAGTACAATAACGTCAGCTGTTCTGGCAACAACTTCTCCCGGATAATATCTGATTTCATGTCCCGGACGTAATGGGTCAAGAACTCCTACCATAAGGTCTGGCTTGTAGAAAGCAAAGTCGTTGTTCCCACCATCCCAAAGGATAACGTCGCAGCCATCAGGATCATTTTCAGCTTCGCGAAGGATAGCCTCATAGTCAACACCTGAATAAATTACGTTTCTCTTTGTAACAACGTGTGGTTCATACTCTTCCATTTCCTCGATAGTACAGTTGTGCTTTTTAAGGTCTTCAACTGTAGCAAATCTTTGAACTCTTTGTTTATTTAAATCCGGATCATAAGGCATGGGGTGACGAACAGCAACAACTTTTAATCCCATATCTACTAAATACTCGATAATTCTTCTGGATGTTTGAGATTTTCCTGTACCGGTTCTGGTAGCACCAACAGCGATCACAGGTTTATTGGATTTAAGCATGGTAGAATTAGGTCCCATCAATTTGAAGTCAGCACCTGCAGCATTAACGATGGCACTTACACCCATTGCATATTCATAAGTGATATCACTATAAGCTAGAACACACTCGTCAACATTATATTTTTTGATCAATTCGGGAAGATCAGACTCTTTGTAAATTGGAATACCGTTAGGATATAAATCTTCACCTGCTAGTTCTTTTGGATAAGGTCTGTTGTCAATTCCGGGAATTTGCTCAGCAGTAAAAGCCACCACGTTGTAGTTAGGATTGTGTCTGAAAAAGGTATTGAAGTTGTGAAAATCTCTACCTGCAGCACCAATGATAATTACGTTTCTTTTCATAAATAATTTAGATTTAGGTTAATATATAAAATAAGTTTAGTCATGTTTTAAACATCCCGCAAAGATATGAAAAAAAAACGACAAAATTGACTCTTTATTTTTTTTGATAAAAAATAAAATTCATAAAAAAGAATTTGAGGATTTTATTGTATCTTTGCCCGATTAATTGATATGAAAGCAGTAGGAAAATATGAGTGATGATACCCTTCAAAATGAAGATTTGGATCCAATAGAATTACAAGAGCAAGATTCTGATTTACACCAGGTTAAACATGTACAATCCATGTTTGAGGATTGGTTCATCGATTATGCCTCGTATGTTATTTTGGATCGTGCTATACCGGATCTGTTGGATGGATTAAAACCGGTACAACGCCGCATTCTGCACTCTATGGATGAGTTGGAGGATGGAAGGTATAATAAAGTGGCGAATATTATCGGTAATACCATGAAATATCACCCTCATGGAGATCAATCTATTGGGGATGCGATTGTACAGTTGGGACAAAAACTACTCACTATCGATACGCAGGGAAACTGGGGAAATATTTATACCGGAGATTCCGCTGCTGCACCGCGTTATATTGAAGCAAGACTCTCTCCATTTGCAAAAGAGGTCTGCTTTAATCATAAAACAACAGAGTGGAAACTTTCTTACGATGGGAGAAATAAAGAACCGATTAGCCTTCCGATTAAGTTTCCTTTGCTTCTGACTCAAGGAGTTGAGGGGATTGCCGTAGGACTGAATACTAAAATCTTACCGCATAACTTTAATGAGTTGATAGATGCATCGATTGCAGTTTTAAAAGGTGAGGATTTTGAAATCTATCCAGATTTTCAAACCGGCGGCTCCATTGATGTAAGTCGCTATAACGATGGAATGAGAGGGGGAAGAGTGCGAGTACGTGCCAAAATATCGATCCTGGATAAACGAACTCTGGTGATTACAGAAATTCCCTTTGGAACGACTACAACTGCGTTGATAAACGAGTCTATTGCACCGGCTATTGAAAGAGGAAAACTGAAAATTCGTAAGATTGATGATAATACTGCCGCGTCAGTTGAGATTTTACTCCATCTGCACCAGGGAGTTTCTCCCGACCAAACTATTGATGCACTTTACGCTTTTACCAAATGTGAGGTACCACACTCTCCCAATGCTTGTGTATTGTACGAAAATAAACCCCATTTCATGTCGGTGAAAGAGATTCTTAAAATCAATACGGAACATACTGTTTCCCTATTGAAAAAAGAGTTGGAGATTCAACTGGCAGAATTGGAAGAGGATTGGCATCGCTGGTCATTGGAGAAAATATTCTTTGAAAAACGGATTTATAAAGAGTTAGAAAAGGAGACTGCCACTTGGGAAAAACAGATCGACAATATTGAAAAAGCATTTAATCCGTACCGTCCGCTCTTTAAACGGGAGATTACACGCGAAGATGTGTTGAAATTGTGTGAAAAACCGGTAAGGAAAATTTCAAAATTTGATATCAAAAAAGCAGAAGATCAGATTGCCAATATTGAAAAAATGATTCAAGAGGTGTTACACCACCTGGAACATCTGATTGACTACGCAATTGAATATTTTACTCACCTGAAAGAGAAATATGGTGCTCAGTTTGAACGGCAAACAGAAATCAAAAGTTTTGATACTATTGACGCAGCAGCCGTTGCCGTTGCCAACCAAAAATTGTATGTTAATGCAAAAGAAGGGTTTGTGGGAACAGGATTGAAGCGAGAGGATGGGGTAGAGTATGTTGAAGATTGTTCCGATATTGACGAGGTGATTGTTTTTAGGGAAAACGGAACCTTTATGGTGAGTAAGGTGAGTGATAAACAGTTCTTTGGAAAAGGGATTATTCATGTTGAGATTTTTAAACGAAATGATGATCGTACTATATACAATATGGTCTATTCCAACGGTCCTTACGGAACTGCCATGGTGAAAAGATTCAATATCGGTGGAGTTACTCGTGATAGAGAGTACGATTTGACAAAAGGGAAAGAGGGCTCTAAAGTGTTGTACTTTACATCAAATCCTAACGGTGAAGCAGAAATTATTAAAGTATTTCTAAGACCTAAACCTAAGCTTAAGAAATTACAGTTTGAATATGACTTTAGCGACCTGGCAATCAAAGGAAGAAGTGCCGGAGGAAATATTTTGTCGAAACACACTGTGAGAAAGATTGAATTGTACCAAAAGGGAGTCTCCACTTTAAGTGCCATGAATATCTACTTCGACGAAACAGTGATGAGGTTGAATAGCGATGAGAGAGGTGTGAAATTGGGTAAGTTTAAAGAGGATGATAAAATAGTATCTATTTATAAATCAGGACATTATAGGGTTACAGGATTTGATCTTTCGACCCATTTTGATGACTCTTTGATGGTGATTCAAAAATTAGATGAAGAAAAACCGATTACGGTAATCTATAAACATTTGAAGGAGGATCGGATTTATATGAAACGATTCTTGCCCGAAAATACGGATAAAATCATGGAGTTTCTGCCTGATATGAAGCAGAATGAAGTGCTCCATGTGATGTATGATTTGGCACCGATGATTGAAATCTCTGTTCAGCCTCCTAAAGGCAAAGAGATAGAAACGGAAGAGATATCATGCTCCGATTTTATTGATGTGATGGGAATTAGAGCCAAAGGGAAACGCCTGCATAGGTATCCGGTAGTGGAGATTAAACTGTTGGATTCACCTGAGGAAGAAGAGGAATCAGATTCGGATGATCCGGATGAACTGGATGAAATTGAGGTAGAAGAAGTTGATTCAGAGGAGATTATTATAAAAACAACAGATTTAGAGCCGGAGCAGCAGGAAGAAAATTCGGATATTCCGGAGCCTAAAGTAGAAAGTAAGCCGGTGAAAGAAAAAACGCCTCCTAAAAAAACTCAATCGAAGAAAAATAATAGTAATAATCATAATGATCAGGACGAATGGGAACAATTAACACTTTTTTAGTTGCACTAAGGAAATCCTGTACACGGGTTTTCTTGTTTTTTTCTTTTTTTTGGTTTTTAATATTATTAGGGGGCTGCGTAGACAAACCGGAACCTTACGAACCGACGCCCTTCTCGCTCGAGATTCCCTCTTTTTTCCCGACTTATTTGAACATACCGGAAGATAATCCGCTGACAGTGGAAGGAATAGCATTGGGACGCCGTCTTTTTTATGACACACGAGTGTGTGGCTATACAGGACTTGATCCGGATTCCATGATGAGTTGTGCAACCTGCCATAAACAGGAAAAGAACTTTAGAATTGGAACAGATGATCCCCGTTTCCCTGGAGGTGATGCCTACGGCTTAACAGGACAATATACGCATCATGCTGTGATGCCTTTGGTGAATTTGGTCTTTAATCATGAAGGATATTTCTGGAATGGTTCTGTGTATAAAAATAATCCTAATGTGAATGCCCGAAATATTGAAGATATTGTCTTGATGGCCATATTAGCACCGGATGAGATGAATAGTACTGCTGCAAAAACAATTGCAGCATTGCAAACGGATTCCAACTATCCTGAAATGTTCGAAAAAGCATTTGGTACACCGGAGATCACTATGGATCGTATAAAAAAGGCTATTGCACAATTTATCCGAACATTAGTGAGTGGAAACTCCAAATTTGACCGCTATCTGAAAGGATTGGAAACTTTGACTCCGGATGAAATGCAAGGCTATATCCTTTTTAGTACTGAGGAGGGAGCAGATTGCTTCCACTGTCATGGTGGTGCAGGAACCCCGCTGTTTACTACTAATCTCTTCTACAATAACGGTCGAACTGATGTTTTTAATGATCCCATGGACCGTTTTAGCGTAACCGGTAATGATTGGGATCATGGGGCATACCGCGCGCCTTCGTTACGTAATGTGATGGTCTCCGGACCTTATATGCACGATGGTCATTTTAAAACTATTGATGAGGTGTTGGAGTTTTATAATGCAGGATTAGTGTATTCCCCCTATATCAGTCCATTGATGCATAAAATAGATCAGGGAGGGATGATGTTAACTCCTATCCAAATTAATCAACTCAAAGCATTCTTGCATACATTAACAGATGAAGAGTTTTTGACCAATCCAAAACATTCAAAACCTTAATGCATAGAGCATAAAAATTTACCGATAAAAAAGGAATACCATGCACGAACGTTACACCAATAGGCAACTCTATTTTAAAGAACAGGTTTTTACCACTGAAAAATATGTTATTCCTTATATTAACGAAGTTTTTCCTATTACTGAAAATACTGAAGTGTTGGAAATTGGCTGTGGTGAGGGAGGTAATCTACAGGCTTTCCTGGATTTGAAGTGCCGCTGTGTCGGTATTGATATTAATGAACAACAGATCGCGAATGCAAGACTCTTTTATGAGGATCATCCGCATAAAGATAAGATAGAGTTTATTAGTTCCGACATCTATAAGGTAGATAGAGAAGATTTGCGCTTTGACCTGATTATGATGCGGGATGTGATTGAGCATATTCCCAATCAGGAGTTTTTTATGCAATATGTAAAAAAGTTCCTGAAACCCAATGGTGTTATTTTTTTTGGCTTTCCACCATGGCAAAATCCTTTTGGAGGACATCAGCAAATTTCTCAAACTAAACTATCTAAATTGCCTTATGTTCACTTACTTCCCACTGCACTTTACCGCCGACTTATTACGTGGTTTGGAGAAATTCCTGCAGGGTTAATGGATATTAAAGCCACAGGAATCTCTATTGAGCGGTTTCATCGGATTTTAAGGAAAGAGAAATATGAGATTTTAAAAAGGGATTACTACTTATTTAATCCTAATTATGAAATAAAGTTCCGTTTAAAACCTAAAAAGGTAATACCTCCATTTAGATGGATATCCCATTTGCGAAACTTTTATACGACAGCTTATTATGCTGTAGTTAAACCGATTGAGTAAAATATTGATACTATGAAAATTTATACAAAAAAAGGAGATCAAGGTTATACTTCTCTGGTTGGTGGTACAAGAGTACCCAAAAATAATCCTTTGCTTCATGTGTATGGAACATTGGATGAGCTGAATTCATTTATAGGCGTGCTGATTGCCTATCAAAATTATCCCTTCTTAACAAAGATTCAACAAGATCTTTTTAAAATTGGTGGTCTGATTGCTACCGAACCTGAATTGAGAGAACGCCATTGGAAAGGTTTGGATCCAAAGGTTATGACTCAACAGGTTGAAGAGGAGATTGATCAGATTTCTGCACAATTGGAACCTTTGAGGAGTTTTATTCTGCCACAAGGCTCCCATGCTATAGCTTACGCACACGTGTGTCGCACTATCTGCCGCAGAACTGAGAGAGAGTTGATTCAGTTGGCTCAAGAAGATCAACAGCTACAATTGTCCTGTAGTTATATCAATAGATTGTCGGATTTTTTCTATATTTTGGCGAGATATTTTCATAAAATTGAAAATATTGACGTAACTAACTGTATATTAGGTGATTAAAAGTTTCAATAGTAGTTGATTTTTTAAATAATAAATAGTACCTTCGCGCCGTTAAACAAGTCATAATTAAATACAGAAGTTTATATGTATTGGACATTAGAATTAGCTTCAAAATTAGAGGATGCTCCTTGGCCCGCTACAAAAGAGGAGTTAATCGATTATGCACTTCGTTCAGGCGCTCCTTTGGAAGTGATTGAAAACTTAAAAGAGATTGAGGATGAAGGTGAGGTTTATGATACCATAGAAGATATCTGGCCTGATTATCCTACCAAAGATGATTTCTTTTTTCACGAAGATGAATATTAACAAAAAAGGGATCCATCGGATCCTTTTTTTCTAATTACTTTTTTTAAAATTAAATTAACAGGCAACAAATAATTTAGTTGTTGCTGCATGAAGATAGTAACAAAACAGAATTTAATATGTATTGGACTTTAGAATTAGCTTCAAAATTGGATGATGCTCCATGGCCTGCCACTAAAGAGGAGTTGATAGATTATGCAATTCGTTCAGGACTTCCCATGGAAGTGGTTGAAAATTTAGAAAAGATTGAATCCGAAGAAGGAGAAATATACGATTCGATACTGGACATCTGGCCGGATTATCCCAGTAAAGAGGATTACTTTTTCCACGAAGACGAATACTAACAAAGGAAGAAGGAAGAAGGTAGAAGGTAGAATTAAAAGGCGGAAGGCGGAGGGCGGAAGGCGGAATAAATTAATTACGAATTACGAATTACGGGTGAAAAATTTGAATTGAATGCGGTTGTTGTAGGGATAGGTCGCGACCTGTCCTGAAAATAATTAATAAAAAGCGCATGGTTGTAGGGGCAGCCCCTTTCCAGAGTGGGGAAATGAAATAAAAAAGGAGCAACCGCCATGCTGCCCCCCATTTATTTTAAATACCAAATAAGAAATAAGAAATAAAAAGTTGGAAGTAATTGAATTTCAATAGGATATATCCTAAAATCATAAAATCCTACTCAAATTCCGAAATCCGAAATCCGCCATCTAAACGAGGTTCGCGAATCCCATAAATGCCAAAGCTAAAATACCTGCTAAAATTAAAGCACTGGGAACTCCCTGAATTCCTTTGGGAATACCAACCAGATCCAACTGCTCTCTGATACCGGCGAAAATAATGATTGCCATAGCGAAACCGGCTGCGCTGAACATGGTGTACAATGTGGAATCAATGATAGAGTAGCCTTTCATGGTAACTAAAATGGCTACCCCTAAAACAGCACAGTTGGTGGTGATTAAAGGTAAATATACTCCTAAAGCCTGATATAGCGGGGGACTGATTTTCTTTAATATCATCTCTACCATTTGTACTAATGCTGCAATCACTAAGATATAAGTGATGGTTTGGAGAAATTGTAAACCAAATGGCATCAAAATATAATAGTTGATGGTAGAAGTGAACAGGGTGGCAATGGTCATCACAAATAACACCGCTACTCCCATTCCTGATGCAGTAGAAACCTTATTAGAAACCCCAACAAAGGGGCAGGTTCCTAAAAATTGTGCCAGAATAATGTTGTTCACAAAAACGGCACCGATAATCATGATTATATAATACATAACGCGCTATATTTTACTTTTTTTGAAGAAATCTGACCAAAGCCATAACATAACCAAATACGAAAAATGCTCCCGGAGCTAAAACGAAAATGAGTATCTCATTTCCTTTCATAAAAGGAATCTCATAACCTAAAATGGCACCACTACCCAAAATCTCTCTTACTGTACCAATGATTACGAGGGCAATAGTAAAACCGATTCCCATTCCCAAACCATCTAACATCGAATCAAAAACACCATTTTTGCTGGCAAAAGCTTCGGCTCTACCCAATACAATACAGTTTACCACAATCAACGGGATGAAAAGCCCCAAACTTTCCGCTAAGGCAGGAACAAAACCCTGAATAAGCAGGTCAACAATCGAAACAAATGTAGCAATAACCACAATAAAAATAGGGATTCTTACCTCGTTAGGAGTGATCTTTCTTAACAATGAGATAAACATATTGGATAAGACAAGAACAAATGTGGTTGCTAATCCCATCCCGATTCCATTTTCAACCGAGGTGGTTACAGCTAAGGTGGGACAGGTTCCTAAAACCAGTACCAATACAGGGTTTTCCTTAATAAAACCTTTTGTTACAATGGATAATTTACTCATAATGCTGCCTCCTCATTTTTATTGGGTTCTGAAGCTGCTTGCTCCGGATTCAAATTCAGTTTTTCTTTGATTAAAAGATAAGCTTTTTGTCCTCTTTCCAAGGCATCACAAAAAGCTTTTGATGAGATGGTTGCAGCAGTAATAGCATCCACTTCACCTCCCTCTTTTTTTACTTTTAAATTCATTTCGGCTAAGTTTTTACCGTTGAATTGAGTGGGAAAATCACTTTTCTTTTTGTCAATTTTATCACCTAAACCGGGGGTTTCACCATGACTTAATACTTCAGTCCCGGTAACAACATCGTTTTCTACATCAAATCCAACCATGATGTCAAAACGACCTCCAAAAGCCTTGTTGGTAAAGGTTTCAACGGCAATTCCAAGTACTGTTTCATCTTGATAAGCAATATGAACCGTTACAGGCTCCTCTTCTCCTTCAATGTTAACAGTTTCGGATTGAATATGCCCGGTTTCAGGATTGTATGATTGAATAATAGCCTGAATAGCATTAGATTTTTTCTTTTGAGACGATTGTGCAATCGGCTCTTTGGTGATCACATACACCGACGCTAAGGCTGCTGCTGCAAATAGTGATACCAACGTTAAGGTAAGCACTAATTTTAGTAATGATGATTCTTTTGCTGCCATGTTTTATGATTTACAATATTTTGTTAATGTCAAATGGGGGGATTACTTCCCGAACTTACTCGTTTTGATCCCTCTGTTAATCAAAGGTGTCACTGCATTCATGAGTAGGATTGCAAATGAAACTCCTTCCGGGTAAGCTCCAAAGACTCGGATTATAATCGTCAGCAATCCACAACCGACTCCAAAGATAATCATCCCTAAAGGTGTTGACGGCGATGTTGCCATATCGGTAGCCATGAAGAATGCACCTAAAATGAGACCACCACTGAGCATGTGTAATATCGGATGAATGTAAATTTCCGGATTAACAGCATACAAAATGGCCGCTAAGACGTAAGCAGATCCTAAAAAGGCAACAGGAATATGCCAGGTAATAACCTTTCTGGCTAATAAAAACAGAGCACCGATTAACAGAGCAATAATGGAGATTTCTCCGATGGAACCGCCTCTTTGTCCTAATAACATTTCAGCATAAGTGGGTAAGTTAGCTGTGAGGTCAGACATTTTTTCACCACTTTTGACACCCTCTTTAAGAGCACTCAAAATAGTGGCTCCTGTGGTAGCCATATCAGGACTCACTAACAGTTTTCCGGCTTGCGGAAGAGGCCAGTTGGTCATTTCTACTGGTCTGGAAATCAATAAAAATACACGTCCCACCAATGCCGGATTGAAGGGATTCTTTCCCAATCCCCCGAAGGTCATTTTCCCTATACCAATCGCTACAAAGGCTCCCAAAACAACCCAGTGTAAGGGCAGATTGGAAGGAAGGTTAAAAGCTAGCAGTACTCCTGTGATGACTGCTGATCCATCCCTAATAGTACTCTTTCCCTTGAGTAAGAAGCGTTGGATGAGATACTCAAACAATAAACAACTTCCGACAGAAACCAGGGTCACGATAATAACAGGTACTCCGAAATAGAAGACAGAGGCTAAAAAAGCAGGAATTAAAGCGATCACAACAGACCACATAATCTTTCTTACAGTTTCACCGCTATGAATGTGGGGAGAACCTGAAATTTGTAATAATCGATTACTCATATATTTATTTTTAAATCTTTTTAAAAAATAAAACTCTAAGCCAATTTACTAACTAAGGATTGCAAAAGTATAAAAAAAAATTATTGTGTAAACACATATTGTAAAATATTTGCACCCATTTGAAGTGCTTTTGTTCTGATCTCTTGTGAATCTTTGTGAACTTCATAATCCTCCCATCCGTCTCCAAGGTCACATTCGTAAGTAAACAGACAAACCAACCGACCTTCCCATATCAATCCGAAGGCTTGCGGAGGCTTGTTGTCATGCTCATGAATCTTGGGCAATCCGTTCCTGAATTGATATTTCTGATTAAAAATAGGGTGATTGTACGGCAGCTCTACCAACTCCAGTTCCGGGAAAAGCGCTTTTAATTGCGGAAGAATAAAGGGACTCATTCCATAGTTGTCGTCAATATGTAAAAATCCTCCCCCAATCAGGTAGTTGCGTAAATTCTTCAGTTCATCTTCAGAAAAAACCACATTTCCATGTCCGGTCATGTGGATAAAGGGATAGCGATACAACTCAACACTGCCCACTTCTACAGTTTCATAGTTAGGGTTCAAGCTCATATCCAGGTTAGTGTTGCAAAAGGCAATTAAATTGGTCAATGAGGTAGGATTCGCGTACCAGTCCCCGCCGCCACGATATTTTAACAGAGCGATGGTTTGAGCCTGGAGCCACAGTCCACCCCCCAATATGAATAAAAACAAAAATAAAAAAACTCTACTTTTCATAAAAAACGTTCCTAATAACTACCACGCCATTTTCTGATAAACCATTCAGCGCTAAATAATAAAATAAGTATCACAAAATAGATGGTGGAGTTGAGTAATAGTGAGAATTTCTTGGAATATGTCGCTACTGTTTTGATTTGATCATCCTTTTTAATCAGTTTTTCAAATTCTGACAGTTGCTCTTTAGAAATCATTTGTCCCTTTGAATTATCGGCAATTCCTTGCAGCAATGCATGGTCTGCAACTAAGTTTTGAGATTCCAGCATCATCTCCTTCACGGTAAAATGTCCTGATTTCTGGTAGTTTTTGCTTCCCCACTGAGCTTGTGCCTGCCAACGGTACTCTCCGGGAGGAAAATGCCCCACAGACAAGCTATAATTGCGATTCTGTTTGGAGAATTGATAACTGAATTTCTTGCCATCCTCAGACTCAATGATTAGCTCCACATCTGCCTCATTTTGAAGTTCATAAGCCTCATTATAAAGGTCAGCATAGAATTGAATCGGCTCAGATTCATCATAACCACTCTTGGCTTCAACCCTGAAAAAGTCACGATCTCCTTTAACGGACAAAAAGAGTACCATCTTCTGTATCAACTCGTTAAATGCTTCATGATTCTGCTCATAAAGATAGTTGTATCTCTTCCAGTCTGCGATACCACTCCCGACAATCACACCATTCTTAACCCCCACATTTTCATTGAACAGAATAAGAGGGTAGGGGGTTTCAACGCCACCAATTTTTTGATATAAAAAGGTAGAAGCAGAAACGCTAGTTTTATACTCTCCAAAAGGAGTGATCAACGGTGGAACCCTTTGCAAAAACTGTTTTAGCTCTTCAGAGTAAGAGAAAAGAATAAAATTATCGTTGTGAAGTGCTGCCGCTTCATTGGTTAGTTTTTTGTTCTGATTGATTGTAACCCCGGTTTGAAGGTTGTTGATGCGGCCATAATCGCTTTTATGTCCCAAGATATAGAGAACAGATCTTTTTTGTTTTTGAAGTTCCTGAGTTAAATCTTGCACAGGCTTACGTACAGAAGGTAATTGATGAAGAATGACCAGTGAATAAGGGTCAATCTTTTTATTAAAATTATCGATGGAATAGACTTCCGTTTCATATTTTTCAACGACATCCAGTGCAGACTTGATGGCAGCCACATCAGGGTGAGGCGCATTGTAAACAATGGCGATTTTCTCCTTCTGATCCACCACCTCAATATATAGGTTGCTTTTGTTGTTTTTATGCGTTAATTCACCCTCCAGCGGAGTTACTTCCACCTGATATCGTTTGATCCCTTTTTCCTTGGTTTCCAGGGTGGTTCGGAAGGTTTCATAGTATTGATTTGAGTTAATGGAAAAGTTCTCCCTGACTAACTCTTTCCCGTTTTCTGATATGGTTAAACTAAATTTTTGTCCCTTTAACTTATTGGCTGCCAGCTTAATCTCTACCGGGAAATGATTTCCTTTAAAGGTCTGTCTGTTATGTATAATTTGCGCAATAAAAAGATCCGGTTCTGCTTCAGGATTGCCTAATCCTACAGTATAAATCGGAGATTTGATCTTTTGTGTTTGATAATAAGGATTAGAACCGCGATTGTAGATTCCATCACTGACCAGGAGTACAGCACCTAAGTTGCGATGTGTGTACAACAGTTCAATTTGATCAAAAAAATCGGAAATATTGGTCGCCTTATCCTGATAATCGAGTTCATCAAAGCTGCCTCTTCGGGATTGATTTCCAATCAGATAGGGTACTACTTCATACTTTCCATCCAATTGATCCTCCAATTTTTTGAGCTGAGTAATCAATTCCGTTTTATAAAACGCAGAATCCTTTGATAAGATGACCGATTCGGAATTATCAACTCCAATCACGATAACCGGTTTTTCAGACTCTTTAACGGTTAATTTGGTTAATGGTCCTAAAAGCAAAAAAGAGACCAATGAGATGGCACTCCAGCGCAGTATAATCAACGCAATTCTGTAATTTTTTCCAAAATCGATCTCTCTGTTTTTATAGTATAGAATAGCTGCATAGACTCCTCCCAACAGTAAACAAAAGATAATCAGCCACAAAGGATACTCAGTGATAATAGTCATCTCGTCATCAATTAACCCGCAAAGATATGAAAAATTACGAATTACGAATTACGATTCCTAAATTTAGAGTTTAGAATTTAGAATTTAGAATTATTTTTTTCGACTTTCGACTTATTTAATTTTTTTCTTCTTTTTGAAATAAAAAAAAAGGGGGGCAGATCATAATTCGCTTTATAGTCATTTTATTTCCCCACTCTGGAAATCGAAACTGTTTGATATTGAGTGCTTCTGATAGGAACTGTATTGCGGTTAATTGGACCGTAAAGTTTCTACTTTTCAATTGATTTTTTTTTTTTTTTTTTTTTT
>JAKPTX010000090.1 GCA_029570835.1 Bacteroidota bacterium | reverse complement strand
CTGGTCAATATACCAGTCGGAACCACATTATCTGAGGTTGTCAAAATGCTAAGTCAGGCGGATTTGGTCAAAAAACCTATTTTATTTTATGGCTTGATCATAATAAAAGGAGCTACACGCTCCGTTCGCGCCTGTGAATATGAATTTAATACGTCAATAACTCCCTCGGAACTGATTGATAAACTGTTGCTCGGTGACATGATGTACTATCGTTTAACTATCCCCGAGGGGTTATCCATAATGGAAAGTTTAAAAATAGTTATCTAAAAAAGGCCGCATCAATGAAAAATAAATTTCAATTACTGCTAATGCTATCAACAATTCTCATCGTTTCACTTCCATCTATCTGTTTTTCTGAGCTGAAAACGGTTGAGCATGAATACTGTGATTTTTATTTGGGTGACTTAAAAAACAAGAAGAAACTTAATGAGTTTAGAAAGAAAATAAAGCAGGAAACAATTGAAGATTATGTTTTTAAAAATATCAGCACTTCAAGTTTTTGGATTCCTGATATATGGGTTAGTGAAATTATAAGTAAATATATTGAAAAAGTAATTACTGTTAGTCATACGGAAAATAATAGAAAAATCTGTGATAAGATCAAAATAACTTATGACCAAGAAGTGTGGGATAAATATATTTCCAAAATGAGTGTAACTTATTCTAATCTACCCTCTTCTTGGGAATATGACGTTAATAATGTTCTGAAAAACAAAAGTGACAAAATCAATATAGGTCTAATCGTTGAAACTAAAATTCCAGGGATAGATTCATTACAGAAGGAAAAGTTAGAGAATGAACAGGAAGAAGAGTTTTATAAGATGACCCAATGGAAAGAGAACAATGACAAATACAAATATCTTGATAGAAGACATTTGAATAAAGTTCTAGAGGAACAGAAACTTTCATCATCTGGATTGACGGATAGTGATACTGTAAAAATTGGTAAACTTCTAAACTTGGATATAATTGTTCTCAGATTAATTTATAATGATAGGCTGTTAACAAAAGTTCTTAAAGTAGATACTGGAGAAGTATTGTTGTTTAAGACATTTGAGAAAAGAACATTAGACAACTGGGTTAAATACGGTGAGGATAAAGATAATAATTTATATTTTTATAAAAAAATTGGTTCAAATGACAAGACCGAATACAAAGGGATACGCCGAGTCTGGTTGAAACTAGTTTACACTGATAAAGGTAGAAAAAACGAGTTGCAATTTAGAAGGGATAATGAATTTCCAACTGAAGGATTAGAAAAATTATCACACGCGTTGTCTTTATTTGAAATTGATTGTGAAAAACTAAGTTTTCAGACAAACTCATTTTCTTACTATAATATGGTCGGTGAGAAAATATATGACGATGATACTGCAGATTCTGGAAATATATCTCCGGATAGTTTATTAGATCTTCTTCGTGAAAAGGTCTGTGATTAAATCTTACACTTCCATTCCTATCTAGGGTGAACTCCTCTGTGGTAACAACGGGTGATTTCGTCGTTAAACCTTTCAATTGGAAAGAAACACATTACCAGACATAACGATATTGCAACATTGTAGGTGAATTCGACCTCCATTACCATTCAAATTTGCTGAGAATTCGTTTGCATATAACGGGTAGAAAGAAAAGCGCTTTGCCTTTCTGGGTTTAAAAAGCGCAGCATCCTGCGTATTTCCAATTATTTCTTATTATTCAGATTCCTGGACAGACCAAAATTAGTTTTTAAATGGTTAAGATCATTTAGATATTAAGGCCGTTTTTGCCGGTTCTGGGTATTTATAAGGAACGGGTTTCGGTCTCGATAAGATATTGAAATTAGTAGGTTATTGATATGACCCGTTGCCCTGACTTTGACTGCCGCACCATTGATCGACTTCAAATCTTTTCCATTTTGGAAATCAGGCTATCGAATTTTTCCACATCAACAACCGGCGAAGTGGAAAAGGAAATGCCCGTCAGCAATTTTAACCCCATAGAGGCACACATTGCTTTTTCGGCATCTGGAAAATCCAGGGTAAGAACCAGATCATGCTCTCCCATCACAACATACATGGAAATTACCTTTCCGCCATTTTTCTCGATGATTTTGACCGCTTTTTTAGTCCGTTGCACCGAGACATCCTTTAACGAATCCTGTGTATGTTTTCCGAACATTATAAATATTGGCATGGGACAACCTCCTTTCCTAAGAAGCATTCCCTGGATATGGTTTCTCGGTGTGTTTCTTCCAACTGTCCTCTGATGCATTAATCTCCAAAAGAGTATCTGATAATTTCTGGCCGCCATTCCAGTAGTGATATTTTGATTCAGCATTGAATGGAACGATTATGTTTCCTGAATTGTCGATATAGGGGATGCTAGGATTAGCCATGTTATTGATGCTCCTTTTATTATTTACGGTAAAAACTGGCGTTGATTATATTGCAAACAGCAATCAAGGTCAAAGAGAAAAGTCCGTCAAGCATTGGATGCGGAAATTAGCAAACATCCTGTAAGTACTCCGGAAACATTCCTGCCTTAAACCAATCCTCAAAAAACGCACCCCAGTTCGTTTCTTGTCATAAAATGTATCCAACCTTCACCGAATCATAGAACAAATATATGATTAAGAAATTTATAAAATAAGTTTCAGAAAGGAGGTGACTGCCTATGAAGAAGAAAGTCTATACCCGGCCGGTCTCAGTGATGCTGTCAGAAGAAATGTTCGATCAGGTCAAGACCATTGCGGACAACGAGGATATCGGAATATCGGATTACGTCAGAGAAGCGGTTCGGGAAAAATTGGCAACATTCAACCAAAATAATATTCAGAAAGGACAATAAACAAATGATTAGAAATGCAGAACAGAAATTAGATGTATCATCATTATCGGAAAATCAATTCATTAATTTGCTTAGTGAATTTCAGGATTATTTAAAAGAAAAACTGGAGCCTTGTATCAATGAAAAAGGTGTTGTCGATTATTGGACCTGCGGTATAGACCACTTTGATCCGCCACCACATTATGACCCGTTTAAAAATATTATGAAATTCTGTGCAATGAAGAATGTCGACTGGGATGAGTTAAAAGAACGCCTTGAAGACTATTCGGGTATTTGTATTTGTTGTGAATGCTTTATTGTTAATCGTATTCCCATAAACGAAGCATAACCAGTCTGGCGGGGCATAGTATTGTCATAATTTAACTTTAAACAGGCAGCTTAAAAAGGTCATCACGATTAACGCCGTTGTGATGACCTTTTTATTTAAAACAATACAGGAGGAATAAACCATGAGAAAAAGAAATTTTCACACATCAATAAATTTGCTGATCGAGCCGGCAGTATATCAACAACTGAAAATGATTGCCGGACTGCAAAAGACTACCATGTCCAAATTCATTCGCGAGGGTATCAAGCTCAGACTGGCGCAGTATGACAAGGAGAATAATTCGATGGTGGAAGGATAAGCATAAGCACGCCGAGAATAATATAGCATAAATGATTACATCATCTATTAAACCCTCTTCTTAAAATAATTAAGTGATGTGATCCGGTTGATTGTATCAAACCGATTCTTCATTAATTGAAAGTCGCTCAAAGGGAATTCCTCCTATTTGCTTTCCAATTGAATTAACGGTCGTGTTAACAGTGTTAATAATCATTTTTTTAACATTTTCATCAAATTTTTCTCGGTAATCTACAACAATCTCAGCTGGTTCAAAAACAGGGATGCCCCTTACAAGTAACCGATAAGAATACCCACCCCAAGATTCTGAAGAGAAAAAACCATCTTTGTATCGGAAAAATGGTGTACAAATAATTTTATAGTCCTTCAATGCTTCCTGACTTCCGGCATTGTAAGCAATCGTTTTTTGTTCTTGCAATTGCCTAATGTATTCGGCGTCTTTAGTGGCAATCTCCTTTTTCAGTTCTGCAATTTCAATTTCCTTCAACGAATTATCCTGATAGCCACGTGACGTAGCCTCAGAAATCTTTCTCTCCATTTCAATTTTTAAAGCTGATTTTTCAACTTCTGATTTATGAAGTAATTCGCGAGCGTCCGATAATTGATTCTGAATGTCTTTGAACTCCTTAAGCTTCTCCATTTCTCTTTTGTGCAATTTTACAAACATAACCCAAGTCAATCCAGTAGCAACGATAAGAGACAAAATCACAGACATAAGAATAACCATGTAATCCATTTCGACCTCCTTGAATGTATTTTAATTTTAGTAAATATCCTTCTAAGAAACATTGAACCTTCAAAGTATCATTCACACTTTACCAAGCATTTATAATTAAAGGCAATGAACATACCTTAATTACTTCTATTTGAATGATTTAACTAGTTGTCACAAAACAACTTCTCCCACTGTTGCCACTTCAAACAGGTGGTTGCCGCTGTCGCCTTTTTGCCTTTCTGAGTTATACAATCTGCATGACCTGCGTCAGCATTCACGTTAAAAGGTTTATTGGCACGAAAGATGATAGTCCGCTTACCTGACCAGAATGAACATGTCGCGCATTTCTTATCGGTCACTTTATAAACCCCATAGCTGGACATCAGATTCACTCCTTTCAAAAACAAAATAATCCATCCGGATTTTCTATTCGCCGGACACTAAGCTTAAGTCCCCTTTTATGAGATAAATTCTCTTGTCTATCGTGCTGTATTCAACCTGGTATTCGATCTCCAGATTTGATTTGATGTAGGCGCCTTTTTTAGGAATGATTATGGTATATTTACCTTGGGATGGACTGGATGATTTGCACTTTAATGCTTCAAGCTCTATAAATTTTTTGCCAAAATGTTCGTATTCGCCTACTAGAGTACTCTCCATGATTTCCTCAGATAGCTTGACCAATAATTGAGCGGCGTATGTATTTTCCTGGTCGTCAACATCCTTTCCTATCAACGCCATATACATATACTTCTTAGGATCTACCGGAATGAAAAATAAATGGGTGTAAACCGGCTGTCTTTTTAGCAGACCTTTGCGTTTTTTCATCACGCAATATCTAATAGTCCCATTCATTCCGTGCTCTTTTCGCTAACTAAAAATAAAAGTGGCGGAGCCGTTTCCCGTGTCTATTTTTTCATGCACTACCTTTCTGCAATTTTTCAAAGCTCGTTCTACGTTTTTGCTTTCCGATGCAGGAAAGGTATAGCCCATTTGGATTTCCATGTTTTGTGATAACGACTGTGGCAAATCGAAGTTGACGCCGATCTTGCGGACGTAATCCGCTATCTGGCCGCGAATGATGATTTCATGGCCACCGACTTCCGGTGGTACAAGTCCAGCCTTTTCACGGTTGGCAACTTCCATACGGACTTTCTTGAACTCTTCCGTGTCACTATTCTGTATCTGTCGCCAGCTGCCGGACGTTGGACTTTCCGCCGGCGATTTAACCTCGCCGATGATCACGATGTTTCCTTTAGCCGCAATATAATCAGGTTTATTAGCGTGCTGCCTTCCCTTGCCCTTGATATCCCTGTCACC
>JAKPTX010000086.1 GCA_029570835.1 Bacteroidota bacterium | reverse complement strand
GCTTCGTTCGACGCTTATCTCCTAGCTCTACCTTCCCAAACTCTATCTCGGCCCACTCTGTATTGCTCTGCTCCTGTGTTTCCATATCTTTTATTTTACTTCCATTATTTGTGGGTATGGATAAGCCCTTTAGGGAAGGGCGGGGGGTTAGGTCGCGAAGCACCCTGAACAGGCTGTCCACCCGGAGTGACAATTTAAGAAATCAACGCCAAGGCGTAAAGGATTTTCGAACTCAATTATCATTGAAGTAATCTGTATCAATTCTTTTCAATTGATAAGTTACTGCTCCAGTTACTCCTATATCATAATCAATCATCAAGTCCGCTAGGCGTTTTCCATCAACCAGCACAACTTTAAATTCAATATTTGCAGCGTAATTAATGGCTTCTGATGTGAAAATTGAAGTCGTTATGAATATTCCTTTGCGGACGCGCTTCCCCATCAATGCACCCACAAATTTTTGAATCTCAGGTCGCCCCACAGAATTTTCCCACCGCTTTGCTTGAATATAGATTGCGTCAATTCCCAATCTATCTTCATCAATGATACCATCAATGCCTTCGTCCCCTGTTTGCCCTACTGCACGCGCAGCCTCTCGTCTTGAACCACCATACCCCATATTTACCAGTAATTCGACAACTAAACGCTCAAAAAACGATGGGGAACTTTGTTTAACCATAACAAGCAAATCTTGTGCTAAAGTAGCTCGAATTTCCTGATAAGAATCTTCTAGCAGTTCTTCAGGCGTTTGCTGCTGCACAATTTCAATATCTTTATGTGGCACTATTGATGATTGTTCTTTGCTTGGTTCACGTTCTCTAAATTCTACATATTCCGGGAATTGTTCCAAGAATTTCATATCAATACGAGGTGGATTACTTTTTAGCACTTGCCGACCGCGTTCTGTAATCCGGTAATATGAACGCCGAGGCATTTCTAACAAACCGGATTTAGCCAGATATGTTCTTGCCCATCCAACACGATTGTAAAATGTGGTTTGTTTTCCGCTGGGCAGCATCTCATTGATATCTTGCTCGGATAAATTAAAATGTATGGCTAGTTTATCCACATACTCGTGAACAGAATGCTCCTGGCCATCAGATGCCAGCTGCAGTAAGGGTAACATTATGGATTGAAAATCAGGTACTGTCATTTTATCCTCACAATTAAACGATCTGTTGGCACAATTCCGATGAAAAATTTATTACTACTATTTGATGCTAATTTGCTTTGTCTATCATTTGCATCAGAATAGTTTTTAGTTCTTCAACAGTATATGGTTCTGGCCTTTTTTGATGGAGCATTGCATGGCAATTTGGGCAAACCGGGCGCAAGTCATCAATTGGGTTAAGTATATAACCTTTACAAATCATAGATAACGGCGTTATATGATGAACATGGATAAAACCTTGTCCGATTTCACCAAATTGCTTACCAAAATCAAAACCACAGATAGAGCATCGCGCCCCATATTTTTTGATACAAATTGATCGGGCTTCGGCATTACGTTCATAAATATTAATTTTTACTGTCTTTGAAGCACCTTCAAGAAAAGTTTTTTCTTCATCAATTTCATCGGCATATGTAATATTGCGCACCGGATCATGACGATTCAAAAACTTTGCCCAGTCTATTTCTAACTTTTCTGCAACTTCATCAGGGATACTTATACCTGAGGCTTGAGGAGTCCAATTAACCCTTTCGTACACTTTATTATTGGGGCCATCAACAGTAAAAATTGGTTCTTGCTCGGGATCAAGCAAGGCATCAAAGTGTATGTTGATGTAAAAAGCTTGTTAGTGTATTCTTGTTTCTGTAGGATTTGAACCTTAACAAAAAGTGTAGGTCAGGTGTATCCTATCGGTTACCACACCAAAACAGGAGAACAACATGACCTACACCGACGATTGTACTCTACCTGCGGAATTGCTGGAAC
>JAKPTX010000070.1 GCA_029570835.1 Bacteroidota bacterium | reverse complement strand
ATACTCCTCTGCATTTCCTGGTAATCTAACCGATATTGCTCCATGAATTCTGCTGGTGGGATGAAATCCAGATCATTAAGAGTTAATTCAGAATATGCGATTCCTGATACAGGAGTGAAGACCGCTCTGTGATTACATATTCGATTAAAAAGTCCATAGTCATGTACTGCTCTGTGCCCATATTCAGTTTGAGAAATCTTATAAACATCGTAAAGATGTCTTGACATTCGTTGATCTCGGATTTTTCCTATTGGCTTATGAAACTCCTCATGCAACAAAAACAACTTCTCCAGAAAGGTCTTCTCCGGCACTATTGTCCTGCACATAAATGGCTTTTCTACAAAGGAAGCATCTTTGAAAATTGCATCAATAATAGATTCAATGATCCTCTCTTCACTGGGATCATTTAGTGATCGTGCTCCAATCTCTATGAGGACTCTATTGGGGAGATAGTTTTCTCCATCAAACACTGTTTTGTAATTAACATGCACCAATTCAGGATCCTGATCGGAAATCTTTGTATTAGGAACAGTAATCTCATATAGATCTGGATTAATACTGTTCTTTTCAAATTGTGTTTTAAGAATCTCCGGAACCTCATTAAGGGTAAAAGCATGTGATCTTCTTCTTAATTTTCGAATCTCACCTTTGGTCAAATCTCCATCAAATCCAAAGAATTCCCTGTTGATTGCCAGGTCAATATCTTCAGAGAATCTTTCTATCAGATTATACCCTTTACTTAAAGAAGTGCCCCCCTTAAAGACAATCTGATCAGACAATACTGAAGTAAAAAGCATTCGCAGAACCAGAGTAACCCATGCATCTTTTTCTATAGAATAGGAGGGCAATCCAGTAGCATCACTTGCCTGGTTAAATATATTCCGTTGTTGATCTTGCGCAAGTATTAACCAGTTATCCATTATTTAAGTCATTTAGAATCTTTGATACAATTTTTTGTATCCATACAGGCGCATATCTCATGTTTAGCTTAATTTGTGGTTCTTCATGTGATTTGCCTATTATGTTTTTTATCTGTGATACATGACTTGCGTTGACTTTCCCTTCACCTATTTCTTTTAAACCTTGAATTATCAATCCTGATAAGTAATGTTTAACGGCCAGGTTTTTGGGACTGGTTTTTTTAAATGTGATGTTTTGATTACCCACCTTTATTTTACGGGGAGAACCATCTGTGAGGTACACTACATTCATTGGAACCTGAGTAGTGAGCCCTAATTTATGTAATGCGAATGCTCCGGTTGGGATAATCCGTGCTTTATCCCTTTTAGCAATTGATCCTGCTATTTGCTCTGCATTAGGTTTTAATATGCCCAAAAGGTTATCTCTTTTTGGTATATAGTAAATACCACGGCTTAACCTCATTAACTGGCCATCAATTGTTAATCTCTGTAGTACTTTTCGAGCTGTTTCATAATTATACTCTTCGATAAAATCATCAATCAATAGTATCGTCCCCTTCGGCAAAGCTTGAATCTTCTGCTCAATTTGCTTCGAAATAATCATTTGTTCAGTTCATTTTGTCCCGAAAATAGTAAATATTAGGGACAATCCCTTAACTGGATCAGAGTTTTTATAAGGGGATAGATGGTAATTCTTGTAAACAAATACCAGCAGTCAGGATTTAATCTTTCAGTCTTTGTGGCGGAAATATATTCATCCTTTTTCCCCTTATAGTATTCTGTGGTTTTGTTGTCTTTCATCTTATATTTTAGTGGCCAATCAAAGTATTCTGTCCATAGTTGGAAGGTGAGAGATTGTGGTAGTAGCGGAGGCTCTTTTCTCGTTCGATCAATGTCTTTTGGATTAGCCGGGGTTTCACAGTATTCTGTAAGGAATTTTAAATCTTTTTTAAGCTCCGATCCATCTATGGTTTCCTGCTTTTCATCTATTAAGAATGGTGCTATTTTTAATTGGAGCACTACCAAAATTTGAAGACAGATGCAGAATTTGAATACAGGCGTTTACACAAAGTATTCTATAGACTCCTTCAGCAAATTTAACATCCTCTTCGATTTCTGCAAGGCTAACATGAACGGATGATAACTCATCCGGCCTTGCATTCATCTCATCGGAAGTATTTTGTTTGCTTACAGCGGATAAATGGTCTTTATTGTTTATTTTCTCATATTGCTGATCAAGCATTTTCTCCTTACTCAAGTGGATACTATCGATGAAGGTTTGCATAGGAGTTTTTCCATAGCAATATTTTCCGGTATGGGGCCGCTGGTTGTTATATTCACATACCCATTGATCCAGATCTTCCTGAAGCTGCTCTATGCAGGTGTAAATCTTCTTCCTGAAAGCAATAGCGTAGAACTCATTCTGAACAGTTCGATGAAAACGTTCACAGATTCCATTGGTCTGAGGAGATCTGGCCCTTGTTTTGGTATGATCGATGTCCTCTAAGGCCAAATAAAGCTGATATTCATGATGCTCCCTGGCACCACAGTATTCAGTACCACGATCCGTCAGGATGCGGAGCAATGGAATATCATGTTCCTCAAAAAACGGAATAACTCTGTCATTAAGCGTATCTGCCGCGACAAGAGCATTTTTCCGGTCATAGAGTTTAAGACAAACCACTTTCGAGTAAGTGTCAATAAAGGTTTGCTGGTAAATGCGGCCAATACCCTTGATAGATCCGACATAGTAAGTGTCCTGTGCTCCAA
The DNA here is from genome assembly GCA_029570835.1 of Bacteroidota bacterium. GTDB lineage: Bacteria > Bacteroidota > Bacteroidia > Bacteroidales > WCHB1-69 > UBA5429. Next base: position 103 of record JAKPTX010000070.1, on the reverse strand, counting down.
GATAGCCAGGATGATATGTCTCAATTTCACCTTTGACTTCCTGGTCAACTTTTTTCCTTTCCAGGGCAGCAACCTGACTCTCTGTTAGTACAATGCCATCCTG
>JAKPTX010000055.1 GCA_029570835.1 Bacteroidota bacterium | reverse complement strand
AAAATAATCAAAAAGAGCTGTTTGTATTAAAATTTGTTGTATTTTTGCACCCTCAAACAGAGAACGGTTCGGTAGTTCAGTTTGGTTAGAATACGTGCCTGTCACGCACGGGGTCGCGGGTTCGAGTCCCGTCCGGACCGCTAAAAGGGTAACAATGAAAAAAATTGTTACCTTTTTTTTGTTTTTGCCCTATTGCTATATATCTGATAATCAATGCAATATAAAATAAAAGGCAAAAAATGATAAAATCAATATTTTATAAATAATCAAAATTTTGTTACAAATTTTGTTACTACTTTAGTCCTTATACTCTTCTCCAATCATCCATCTTCCACGTATTCGAAATGCAGGAATGGTCTGTCGTTTTGCCTTATTGGCAGCTATATGGAATAAACTTACCGTGAATTAATGTGCAAATATACTACTTTTCACGATAAGTTGAGTTCAATTATGCAATAAAATAAAATCCGAAGTCCGTCCCGGTCGTCGAGCAAATTCGAAACACCGAAATCTACATTCAATAGTTTTTTATAATTTTTAGCTTTTATCCCAAAACATACCTTTTACCTCCTCTTTTTTTTGTATTTTTGTTGGTTAAAATTGAACCTAAATTAAGAATAATAAACTTAAAAATAATATAGAAAATGAAAAAGATTAAAGTTGGAATTAACGGCTTCGGAAGAATCGGCCGTTTGGTGTTCAGAGCTTGTCTCGAACGTGATGATATGGAAGTAGTAGGAATTAATGACCTACTGGCTGCGAATTATATGGCATATATGCTGAAATATGATACTGTACATGGGCATTTTCCAGGTGAGGTTCACGCAGAAGATGACCGTTTGATTGTAAACGGAAAGTCAATCCGTGTAACTGCTGAGAAAGATCCTGAACTGTTGAAATGGAATGAAGTGGAAGCAGAATATGTGGTGGAAAGTACAGGACTCTTTTTAACTCAAGAGGCGGCTTCAAAACATATCACTGCTGGGGCACGTGTTGTGGTACTTTCAGCTCCTCCAAAAGATGATATTCCGATGTTTGTAATGGGTGTTAACCATACCAATTATGCAGGCGAATCGATTGTTTCGAATGCTTCTTGTACAACAAACTGTTTAGCTCCCATCACTAAAGTGTTACACGACCATTTTGGGCTGGTAGAAGGCTTGATGACAACTGTTCACGCAACTACAGCAACACAAAAAACAGTAGATGGTCCTTCAGCAAAAGATTGGCGCGGAGGAAGAGCTGCTGCAGGGAATATTATTCCATCTTCCACAGGAGCGGCAAAAGCAGTAACCAAAGTAATCCCTGAATTGAAAGGAAAATTGACAGGTATGTCTTTCAGAGTGCCTACATTGAATGTGTCTGTTGTAGATTTAACTTGTCGTCTCGAACGCTCAACGACCTATGACGAAATTAAAAAGGTGATGAAAAATGCTTCTGAGAATGAGTTGAAAGGGATTTTGGGTTATATCGATGAGCCTTTGGTATCATCCGATTTTATTGGCGATACACGTACCTCTATCTTTGACGCTGAAGCAGGTATCATGCTGAATCCAAATTTTATAAAAATTATATCCTGGTACGATAACGAGATGGGATACTCTCATAAAGTGGTGGAACTGATCGCTTATATCAATAGTACCAGATAAAAAAGTATGGAGAGACCCACCTATTTTGCCGATATTTTACTTCCACTTCCTCTCC
>JAKPTX010000004.1 GCA_029570835.1 Bacteroidota bacterium | reverse complement strand
AACTGATAACTGTTAACTGATCACTGACAGCAGATAACTGTCAAACTCCATTCTCCAACCTCCAACATCAATCCTCCAATCTCTGCGTTCTTCTGCGAGTTTTATTCTGCGATAATCTGCGAGAGATGTATTTTTTTCTCGCTGATTTACCCAGATTATCAACTGATAACTAATAACTTAATGTTGACAACTTAAAACAAATAACTGATAACTGTTAACTGATCACTGACAGCAGATAACTGTCAAACTCCATTCTCCAACCTCCAACATCAATCCTCCAATCTCTGCGTTCTTCTGCGAGTTTTATTCTGTGATATCTGCGAGAGATGTATTTTTTCTCGCTGATTTACCCAGATTATCAACTGATAACTAATAACTTAATGTTGACAACTTAAAACAAATAACTGATAACTGTCAACTGATAACTGTCAACTGATAACTGTCAACTGATAACTGTCAACTGATAACTGTCAAACTCCGATCCCCATTCCCCATCTCCTCCATCCTACATCCAAATAGTATTCTTCTTTACTAAATGCTGTGCATTAAGAGCTTACTGCTTCCATGTTTCCTTCGGGCTTTTTACGTGCAAATACCTCTACCCACAGCACCCACATCAGAAAAATCATGAAATAAAAGAAGGTCTTGAATACGTAATTATGGAAAAATTCGAAATGTTGTGGCATAGGTATTCCTGTCAGGCTCAAACCTACGATACGAATAATATTGATGAAATGAATCACGATAATTCCTGCAGGGATATACCAGAGTTTATGTTTTATAGGCCCGCGAAAACAAACCATGATAAAAATCCAATGCATCCACTGCTTTAAGCTTGTACAACCTGGGCTTACATCTACATAACTCCAAGTCCCTTGATGATTTATCACGTATATAGTTTGATTTACCGTCGTTACATCGAGGCCAAAAATATGCTGCAAAATCCAAACACTTTGATTGAAAAGAATGTCTGAAGCAAAGATGAAAAGCTGATCCACCTGAGTCTTGAAAGGATAGAAATTGTGATTTCCCCAAAAAATATAAATGAAATGGAAACTCAACAAGAGAAAGGCAAACATAAGAACATCTTTTACAGGTTGCCATGCCTTGCTTTGTTTAAACTGTAGGAAAGCCTCAGTAATCTTTTTCATTATATATCTTGTTGAATACGATATTCCGGGAAAAAATTTTCTACGGTATTCATAATCGAGGATTTTTTTTTCAGAGCATTATAAACATCGGGTAAATGAATTAAACGTAGTGTAGAATAAGGGAATAATCGTTGTCCGAATCCTTTTTTGAATCTAAATAATCCGTCATGAGCATTAGCCCCCACGCCACCACCTAAATGTAATAGTTTTGCACCTACTTTCATGCCTTCTAGAATAGCAGCATGAATCATCATTTTTGAAGGACTATATTTTAAAAATTCGTTAGTTGTTGCTCCAAGATGGTATTGCATCATCGAGCCAAAGAGCGTAAATAATCCTCCAGCAGTAAATCTCCCCTCAGGTTCATAAATGCTAATGAAGATGAGATGCTTACCTGCTAGATTTTTTAAAGCCTTAAAATAATCGTTGGGGAAAAAATAATAAGGGTGAGCTTGCTTACGTATCATCGTCTGTCGGTATGCTTGCAAAAAATAATCTAAATCCTCCCAATGATTTATTTTATAACAATATCCCAGTCGTTCCAATCTTTTCAAATTTCTTTGATGATTTTCCGAATAATCTTCACGTAAATCATGAATAGGAAGTTGTAGATTAATGGCAACAGTGTAACCATGAAACCATTGACGAAAATAGGGTGTAGAATTGAATTTCCATTGATTTTGTAAAGGATTCAAACGGATGAAAGTGCTTACGTATCCAGCTTGATGAGCTTCTTCAGAGAATTGAAGTAAAACCGAAGCTATTTCCTTAATAGATAGAGGTTTAGAAGTTAAAATTCCTGGATATCCATAAGGACTGATTAAATCGTGATAGTTACCTAAAGCATTAATAGGGCGGCTGACGAGAGGTATAAGAATTTCTGCCTCTGGCAAACTATGATACCAAGCTACGGCTGTACCTTTTAAAAGATCGGCTTCTATTTCGGTGTAACCGGGTAGATGATAGATGTCGTAAGCAGTGTGCTCGAGAAAATTTTTCCACAAAGGATCATGAGAAGTGATGAAGGGCATATTTTTTATACTTTAGAGATGAAAAGGATGAAGGAACTGGGGGAGTGGGAGACTTAGGGGACTGTCAAAGTCGAGTGAACTTCAGATTTCTTTCTCGCTGATTTTCGCAGATTTAATCCGCTGATTTACGCTGATCTTTACGAATATCTGCGTTTTTTAATCTGCGTCCATCTGCGTGAAACTATTTTTTTCTCTTTCTGATCAACGCTGATTCTTTTCTGCAATCATCCGCGTGAAGCAATTTATTTGTCCCCTTTTAGGAGGTTTGAGGATGAAGAAATTATTCCCACAACTGCTCGAAATCCACCCTATGAAAGGGCATCACTTCGATTGTTTTATCGCCTGCGACGATTTTGTCTGTTTGGTCCAACGTAACGATCCACCCCTTTTTCATCCCGAAAAAATTCATGGCATGGAGCAGCCCATCTTGTTCCCTCTCCATATTGTCGTGATGCAGCTCCCTGCACGCTTGAATGAGCAAGTGGGGTTTGTTTTCGCGACATACTACAAAATCGCATTCCACTCCGTTTTCGTTGTAATAGTAAAGTTGACTGGTAAGGCGCCGCAATTCCCAAAATACCAGATTTTCGAACTTTTGTCCTAAATTTTTCATAATCGATGGATTGATTGCAGCATATAAACCATTGTCGATGAAGTAAACCTTGCGTGGATTTACCATCTGCGCCTTATAGGAATACGTAAACTTCGGCAGCAAGTAAATCATATAAACCTGTTCTAAAAAGGACAAATATTCCAATACCGTTGTAGAGCTTTTAAGCCCAACAATCTGCTTCAACTTGTTAGCGGATATGGGATTTCCCATGTTGGACACCATCAACATGAGAATGCGTTTCAGAGATTTGTCGTCGCGGAGGTTGTGCCTTACAATTATATCCCTGTAAAGAAGATCGTTTACCAACTCCTGCAAAATTTCCTGGTTACCTGTAGCCAAAAATTGTGGGAATCCTCCTGTTTCCTCAAATTCCAATAATGATTCCTTACAAGCTGGCAACGACTTATAACCACAAAACTCTTTGAATGAAAACGGGAAAAGTTCCTGTGAGAGATGCCTTCCCGTGAGTTTTGTGCCTAATTCGCGGCTCATTAACGAAGCATTTGAGCCTGTGATAACTACCTTATATCCTTCATCCAGTTTCCCATGCACATACACCTCCCAACCTTTCACTACCTGAATTTCATCGAAAAATAACAATTTTATTTCTTTGTCGGCTGCAATCATCATGTCCAGCAGTCGGAAATCGGAAAATTCAAAATTGAAAAGCTTGGGGGTATCAAAATTCACAAACAACCATTTGTCATCCTGTTCTTTGATCAATTGGAAGAGAAGAGTACTTTTTCCGCATCGGCGAATACCAGTAATAATCAGTGCAAAATCCCTCAAGATGGATAGCTTCCGCAACAACATTCTCGGATAACTTCGGTCTTCGTCTATTCTTTTCCGTTGAAGGGATATCACCTCTTCCAAATCAGATATTTTTATCATGGATGGTGATGTTAAGTTTTTGCAAAGATAATCTTTTCATTACTAATGGACAAATCTTTCTATTATCAATGGATAAGATATTCGGTATTTCTCCCTTTCTCCTTTTCTCCCTTTATTAACTAACAATTGACAACGAACAACCACTAAATTCTATATTATAAATTACAAATAAATTATAAATTCTAAATCCCAATTTCCTTTTTAGCGACTCCCAGAGTGCTTATCCCTTTTCTCTATCAAGGTTAGAAAGTTTTTTCTCGTTGATTTCCGCAGATACTTTTCTGCGCACATCTGCGAGAGATGTATTCTTTTTTTTCTCGCTGATTTCCGCTGATCCCTTCCGCTGATTTTCTGTGTCTATCTGCGATATTTTTCTGCGCACATCTGCGAGAGATGTATTCTTTTTTTTCTCGCTGATTTCCGCTGATCCCTTCCGCTGATTTTCTGCGTCTATCTGCGATATTTATCTGCGATAATCTGCGAGAGATATATTCTTTCTCGCTGATGAACGCTGATTATTTCCACTGATTCTGAACAAATTCATGTCATTCCTTTAAATGATTGACTATTCTTTTGATTGAAGCCTCAATGTTGTCTGTATTGAAATTTACCAAAATACCTAATTTTTTTTCGGATAATTTCAGATAAGTCAGCAATTGTTTGTAATGGACATCCGTCAACTGTTCGACAGATTTTGTTTCAATAATCACTTTATTTTCAACCAGAATGTCGACTCGATATCCAATTTCCAATGCAATATCTTCATAAACAAAAGGAAGACCAACTTGTGTTTTAACTTCAAGACCAGCATTTTTTAATTCATAAGATAACGCTGCTTCATATGCAGATTCCAATAAGCCAGGACCAACATTGTTATACACAGCAAAAATAGCTCCTCTAATTTTATAAGATATTTCATTTTCTGTCATAAGCTATAAATTTTTTCACGTTGATTGACGTTAATTTTCTGTGTCTCTCTGCGGGTTTTTAATCTGCGATAATCTGCGAGAACTTTATTTTTTTCTCGCTGATTTACACTGATCTTCTCACGCCGATTTACGCTGATCTTCTGCGCCCATCTGCGTGAAATATTTCTTTCTTTTCTCGCAGATCAACGCTGATTTTTTTCTCGCTGATTTACGCTGATCTTTTCTCTCTAATAACATTAATTTTCCGCGTCCATTTGCGCTTTTTAATCTGGGAGAATCTGTGTGAAATATTATTCTTTTTATCAGATCAACGCTGAATTTAACAAGTTTTTTGGTTACAACCACAAATATAGCTGCTTTCTCTTATTTTTTTCTGGTTATAACCATAAAAATTTCTGCGTCTATCTGCGGGTTTTTAATCTGCGATAATTTGCGAGAGATGTATTTTTTCTCGCTGATTTACGCTGATTCTCTGCGTCTATCTGCGGGTTTTTAATCTGTGATAATCTGCGAGAACTTTATTTTTTTTCTCGCTGATTTACGCAGATTTCTTTCGCTGATGAACGCTGATTTTTTATACTCATTTTTAATAATACATTTTTTTGATTACATCAACTACCCTTTGGATATCTTCATC
>JAKPTX010000026.1 GCA_029570835.1 Bacteroidota bacterium | reverse complement strand
AATGGTGTTTGTGTTGGTGCAACCAAAATAACCCACCCCCTTTTTTGTAGGTTTTTGACAGGGGGGGATGAATACGGAAAATCAGTGGTTCTGGATGCCATATTTTTTATGTCAATTGTTTGGGGAGAGGACTAATTTGGGTTGCGCCATCTCACGCTTTCTGGCTTCACGAAGGAAATAACCTTCGGTCTTACGTTTTTTAAGGTCTTTTGCTCCACGGGGTCTCCCCGAAAATATGTAGCCTTCTGCTTTCTTTCTTTGAAGCGAGTTGACAGTTCTTTCACGGATTAATTCTCTTTCAAACTCACTGAAAGCCGCTAAGATTGCGAACTGGAGTTTCCCAGATGCAGTTGTGAAATCGAGATTATCACTGATGCTAATGAACCCAATCCCTTTGTCAATTAATTCTTGGGTGTCAAGAATTAACTCCCTTGAACTGCGTGCCCATCTATCAAGTTTGTAAACGGCTACAGCATAATACTCATGGTTTCGGAGTTTTGACATAAGTGATTGTTTCACAGGACGAGTTTTTCGTGTTGATTCCGTTTCCTCGTATAAATCAAATGTATAACCATTGTTTTTGGCAAAATCAACCAATCTTACTGTTTGGTTTTCCACCGTTTGTTCTTTTGTGGAGACACGGACATAGATAGCAATGTGTTTCATATCCTTTGTTAATTTTGATTTATCTGATAGTACCTGTACTTCTCATCCCAAAATTGCCAATCCTTTGGGAGTTCAACGATATATGCTTTTATCGGCGTTAAACCATTTAACTCGATGAGAACCATATGCCGAGTTGGACTTTCATCATCTGTGTTTACGTATTGCTGAATGATTTTAATCGTCTTGTTCATGAAACAAAAATACATAATATATTATGTATTGCAATAAAATTGCATAATTTTTTATGTATTTGATATCTTTGTTGAAATAAGCAGAAAATGAAAAAGAAAGTAGACCCACGTCTTACTGAGGATGTTGACCAGATACTGAAAGAAATAGGTTCAAGGATTAAATCTCATCGAAAACAGATAGCCAACAACTATGAAGATTTTGCCCGCACCTATAACTTTAATAAAGTCACGTTAAGTCGCATTGAGAGCGGTGAAAATTCATCACTAAAGTCGATTATAATCCTTGCACGGAAAGTTGGAATACAAATTGAAGACCTGTTTAAAGGGATTCAGTGAATAAAGGTTTGTAATTCCCTGTGATTTTTCGGAATTGTTTGAGCAACAAGCATGGGGGACACACTTTTTTCTGATATCAGATGTTAATCCACAGTATGTTCAGCGTTAAATGCCCCATAAATAGGCACTTTCAAAAAACATAGATAAGAGCAGATGATATAGTTATTACATAGTTAGTGTTGAGAATACTGGTAATTATGGTGCACATAATAACATAATATATTATGCATTATTTTCAGTATTTATTTGAAAACACTAATAATTATGTCAAAGAAAACGGATAAAAATCATAGGCATCTCGAACTAATCAGTGCTTATTTGCGTGAACTGCGTTTCGGTGAGAATAAAACACAAATGGAAGTTGGAGAAGAATCTGGTCTGCACCGCAATACTCTACTGCGAGTCGAGAACTCAAAAAATTTTACCATCCTGACACTTTTTCAAATAGCCGATTATTACGGTATGCAACCTTCGGAAATAATTTCGATTATTGATTAAAACCGTCACGTTTGGTTTAAAAATTAAATAATATTTCACGGGGAGTTTCAAAATTCTATTTTTGCATAACACTCAATTACATTTACTATGAACTCCGCCATCCAGAAATTTATGGACATTCTTGCTGATAATGATTACTCGGCAAAGTATAAAGATAT
>JAKPTX010000013.1 GCA_029570835.1 Bacteroidota bacterium | reverse complement strand
TCTTATAAAAGCTTGTTTAATACAAGCAAAAAACTGTTTGCTCATCTTGAGGGTTTTGATTTTAAATCCGTTGACCAGTCAAAACGCCAGGATATTGTAAAAGAATTAGAAAAATTAAATGATTTTATATTCGTTTTGCTGGAGAAATACAAAGATAATATTTGACTTCTTCTGTTAGAATTGCTAAATGCAACAAATGGTACCTATTGAAAAGAGAGACTTCAGGAAATAAAATGAATAGTATAAATCTTCAAACATGGAAAGGAGGTCTTATTGGGCAAACGTAACAGGGGTATAAAATAAAGAAAGCCCTTTGCAGAGGGCCCTCTTTTAAACGACTATTGTACTGTTATGACATTGATTGACAACAATTGACAGTATAGTACATCAGTTGGTCGTGTCAATACCCTATTGCCTCAAATTCTGGCAATGGCACAACAAGAAATTCACAAGTTCTATGATGAGCTGGGTTTAGAAACATTGCCCATTCCTCAGGGACAGAAATTTCCACCAGCACCTGGTTGGCAAACCAAACCTGTTGAAGAGCTCTGGAAGAATGCTCCAAAGTCCTGCAACATTGCAATCCGGCTTGGTCCCGGAAAACTTGCAGATTTTGAGAGTGACGACTTGGTTTCCGAATCTTTCATCTCGAAGAGACTGTATGAACTTGGTTTACACGACATTCCTAAATGTAAATCAAAAAGAGGATGGCATCATTTTGTAAAAGTTGACTCCGTGCCCGAAAATATCGATATCAAAAACTGGAAAAGTTCAATTGGTAAAGGAGAGGCAAGATTCAGAAACTGTTACTCTCTTATTCCAGATTCCCAGGTAGACGATCACCGATATTTTTGGGAAGGTGACAGCTACATTCGTTTTGGTGACCTTCCAACCATCCATTGGTCCGACATAGCCCACTATACGACATACAATGATAATCTTGCTTCTACAATCTCTAATCCTTTACCAAGATACTTCAAGACAAATGTAGAACCATGGGTGTTTAGTACTCTTGATATCCTGAAAAACCACCCTAAAGGTCACTATCTGAGATGTGACAAACACAGCTGGAGTTCACGTTCTGAAGCAGAATTTGCAGTTATTACAAGGCTTGATTCCTGTGGTTATTCTTTCGATGAAATTTTCAGCGTTTTTGAAATATACTCCCCTGGTCATTACATCGAATACGGCCACCACAGAAAGGATTACCTTGAGAACACACTTAATAATGTCTGGAACCTTAAAATAAGACCTGCTTTGTCTAAATACTACAATACAATCATCGGTAATTCACAACCTGATAAAATACTTAGGGTTCTTGTCTCTATTGCACATCAACTTAATACACTCGAATTTTTCTGTTCTTATGGTCAGCTTGCAACTTATATTGGCATTGATCCAAACTCGAAACTTGGGCCCAAAAAAGCTTGCATCTCTCTTGAAAATCGTGGTATAATTACAATAAAAAAGGGAACAATGAGAATGGAGGGTATACGTGGGAAGTCAACAACTTTCTGTCTTTCAAGCAAGATACTCGAAACTAACTGATACCCTCTCTTTCATATTTTCATTCTTATCCCTTTTCATAGTACACGTAATAATAAAATCTTTTTATAATAAAATAATAAAACTGTGCTTATTACGTGTACCGATTTTTGGTTTTAGATTTTCTGGAGGTAGCCAATGGGTAAAAGGATAGAAGATTACAAACATAATAATTCGGGAAGATTGAACAACCCGGATGTTGGTCTGGTGAATTCAACAAATGATTCTGACAGTTCCAAAAGGTCAATGATCTGGTTGGTGCAAATGGTATCAAGTGAACTTCAGAAAGACATAAAATGGATCGACTTACAGAACTTAGTGAAAAGAGAATGGTTTTAAAATAGAGTTGTTTCTTGTTTTCATTGAAGATTTCTGATAGGAGAAAACTTTGCCGAACATATATGACAATATTGAGAATAATCTGATTGATGCGCTAAAAGAAACAGCAAAATTATCATATAAAGCTGATTTTTGCATAGCCTATTTTAATCTAAAGGGTTGGGAGCAACTTTCCGAGATTGTCAATGTATGGGACGGTTGTGAAGGAAATTGTGCAAGATTACTTATTGGCATGCATTGTTCACCAGAAGAAGAAATTCGGAGGATTAACTCGATTAATAAATATGGTGAATCACTTGATAGGTCAAAAGCGATTGTTTTAAAACAAAAAACAATACAGGATTTGAAAAATCAGCTTATTCAAGGTATACCAACTAATAGACACGAGGAGGCCTTAAAAAACTTATCAATCCAGCTCCAGGAAAAAAAGGTCATAATTAGACTTTTAACAAAAGGAAGTTTACATGCAAAGTTGTATCTTCTCTATCGTAATGATCCAGTATCACCTGTTATTGCATATCTTGGCAGTAGCAATTTAACTTCTTCTGGTTTGTCAAATCATGGAGAGCTCAATATTGACATCACGGACCAAGACGCTTGCAAAAAACTTGCTTCTTGGTTTCAACAAAGATGGGAAGACAACTTTTGTTTGGATGTAAGCGATGACTTGATATCTGCTATAAATGAAAGCTGGGTAAATGGTGATTTGCCATACAACATTTACATGAAAATAATCTATCATCTTTCAAAAGAAGCCCGTTCAGGTATTCAAGAATTCTCAATCCCAGCTGATTTTGGCAACCGATTGTTTGCTTTCCAGAAAGCTGCGGTGCAAATTGCCACTCAATACCTTAATAAAAGAGGTGGTGTTTTTATCGGTGATGTGGTTGGATTGGGAAAAACACTTATGGCTACAGCTGTAGCAAGGATTATGGAGGATGATTTAGGTATTGAAACATTGATTATTTGCCCTAAAAATCTTGAGAATATGTGGGAAGATTACAGACTGAAATATAGACTCAGAGCAAAAGTGTTACCATTCAGTAAAGTAATCACTGAGCTACCTACAATGCAAAGATTTAGACAGGTTTTGATAGACGAAAGTCATAATTTGAGAAACCCAAAGGGCAAAAGATATAAGGTTATAAAAGAGTACATCGAAAAAAATGATAGTAAATGCATACTTTTATCAGCCACGCCTTACAATAAATCATTTATTGATCTTTCTGCCCAGCTTAGGCTATTCATTCAAGATGATGATATGTTAGGAATAAAACCAGAAAAACAAATACGTCAAGATGGCGGTATAACCAAATTTGTTCAAAAGTATGGTTTTGCCCCAGAGTCAATATCAGCATTTGAAAAAAGTGACAATGCAGATGATTGGCGTGACTTGATGAGGCTTTTTCTAGTTAGACGCACAAGGGGTTTTATACAACAGCATTATGCAAAAACAGATCTTTCAAATGGAAGGAAATACCTTGATTTGGAAGATGGACAAAAATCATACTTTCCAACAAGACAACCAAAAACAATAAAATACAGCTTCGATGAAACAACAGAAGACCAGTACTCAAAACTTTTTTCACAAGAGGTTGTAGATATTATAAGCAACCTTCATTTGGCCCGTTATGGATTAGGTTCATATCTTTCAGACATAAAAAATATGAAATTGAATTCCGAAGAAAAAGAAATAATTGAAAACCTTTCAAGAGCAGGTCAAAGATTAAAAGGTTTTTGCAGGACAAGTTTGTTTAAAAGGCTGGAAAGCAGTGGCTATGTTTTTATAAAATCAGTAGAAAGACACATACTTAGAAATTATGTGTTTTTATATGCCCTGGAGCAAAATCTTCCATTACCAATTGGCACTCAGGATCTGGGCATTTTTGATCCAGTCTTGTCTGATCAAGAATATGATTTTATCAATGATGCCAATGATAACGAGATTGAAAACAATGAGTTTGTAAATGAAGTTCAAGACAAATATGTAAAAAGTAATCTCAAAAAAGAAGCTTCAAATATCTATGGACTTTATAAAAACAAAGGAGGTAAATCCTTTAGATGGGTTCGCTCAAATCTGTTTAAAACTCTTCTAATGCAACACCTAAATGATGACAATCAGGCTCTTGAATCACTGCTGTCCAAAATTGGAACATGGGATCCCAAAAAAGACAATAAATTAAAGTATTTGTTCGAGTTGATTAGTAAAACTCACCCTGACAAGAAAATTTTAATATTCACACAGTTTGCAGATACAGTTGCTTACCTTCAAACAGAGCTTGGTAAAAAAGGTCTGGAATATTTTTCAGGAGTTACAGGCAAATCAGAGGATCCTTCAAATTTGGTTTGGAAATTTAGTCCTGAAAGCAATAATGCAAAAAACAAAATAAATCCAAATGAAGAGCTGAGGATCTTGATTGCAACTGATGTGCTAAGCGAAGGTCAAAATCTTCAGGATTGCTCAATAATAATCAACTTTGACCTTCCTTGGGCAATAATAAGACTCATCCAAAGAGTGGGGCGTGTGGACAGAATAGGTCAGAGAGCAGAGAATATTCTAGCGTATTCATTTATCCCTGCAGATGGTGTGGAAAAAATTATCAAATTGAGATCTAGACTTGCTCAAAGACTCAGTGAGAATGCAGAAGTGATAGGAACTGACGAACAATTTTTTGAAGATGGACTCAACAAAGAGCAAATGAAAGATCTATACAACGAAAAAGCGGGAATCCTGGAGACAGAAACAGACTCCGAAGTTGATTTGTCGTCATATGCCTATCAAATTTGGAAAAGTGCAATAAGTGCCAACCCCGATCTGGAATATAAAATCAAAAAACTGCCAGACGTTGTTTACTCAACAAAGATGGGCTCAAAATCACAAAATTTTCATAATGGAGTGGTTGTTTATATAAAAGCTCCTGATGACACAGACTCTCTTGCATTGATAGACGACAAAGGGCAAATTATCACTCAATCACAACATGATATTTTGAAGCTGGCTGAATGTTCAATCAACACTCCGGCAATGCCAAGGTTGGACAATCACCACGATCTTGTTGAATTGGCAGTGAAGAAAATCATGGAGCAAAACGAACATGATGGTAATTCGCTTGGTCCAAAAAGGAAAGCAAGACACAAGACATATATGCGTCTCAGGCATTTCATGCAAAACAGTGTTGCAGAAATAGTTGATAGAGAAGCTTTGAACAAAGCGATTGAAGAAATCTATATGTATCCTTTGCAAAGTGTGGCTGAGGAGACGATTAACAGACAGCTCCGCTCAGGAATAGGAGATAAAGAACTGGCAGATATGGTTATCGTCATGAGCCAGGAAGAAAGGCTTTGCGCCATATCAGATGAACCAATGGACTTTGAACCTAGAATAAAATGCACACTTGGACTGATTGGCCAATAAAAGGAGGGGAAGTATGTCGCTTGATCTTGAAAAGATAAAAAATAATCTTGAGAATTTTGATTTTTCAGAACTTTTTATTGGCCAACTCGGGTGGAGCTGTCCAAATTCTACGGGTTTGAAAAATATAAGCACTAATGCCGGGAGTTTTGACTACATACAAATTGCAGAGCTGTCTGGAGTGTTTGTGCTGTACCTTCCACAAAAAACAGACATTCCTGACCCAAAGACCAGACAGCAATTAAGCAAAAAACTTTCAGAGCTTTATCCAGAAAATATTCTTATTTTTACAGATAGCGCCAAAACCCAGAGTCTCTGGCTCTGGGTAAAGACTGACAACGGCAAGGCGTATCCAAGAGAGCATATTTTTATTAAAGGTCAACCTGCCGATCTTTTCCTTTCCAAGCTTAAATCTTTGCATTTTGATTTCTCCGATTTTTCCGACACAGGCCATGTTGCACTTTCAGAGGTGACAAAAAGGCTTAAAGATGCTCTCGATGTCGAACGGGTCACAAAAAGATTCTATCAGGATTTTCAAAGAATGCACCTGGAGTTTTTGGGCCTGATTGAAGGTATAAATGACGAAAAAGACAAACGCTGGTATGCTTCAGTACTTCTAAACCGTCTCATGTTCATATATTTTCTCCAAGGCAAGCTGTTCCTTGACAACGGAGATGCCCGTTATCTCCAAAACAAGCTTGAACAGTCCAAAGCAAAAGGCAAAGACATCTTTTATGAGGTGTTTCTCAAAGCATTGTTTTTTGAGGGTTTTGCAAAACCAGAGGACAAAAGGTCAAAAGAAACCAATGATTTGCTGGGCAAGATAAAATATCTAAACGGTGGATTGTTTCTAAGGCACAGGATAGAAATTGAATATAAGGATATAAAAATCCCGGACATTGCTTTTGAAAACCTGCTCAAGCTTTTTTCTTCCTATTCCTGGAACCTCAATGACACCATAGGAGGCAAAGCAGACGAAATAAATCCAGACGTCCTTGGCTATATCTTTGAAAAATACATCAACCAGAAAGCTTTTGGGGCCTACTACACAAGACCAGAGATTACGGAGTACCTTTGCAGTCAGACAATCCACAAGTTGGTGCTGGACAGCATAAACAACCAGGGATACCCTGGGGTGTTCCCTGCCATCAATTTTGAAAACATTGGTGAACTCATCCTGCACCTGGATGCGCCTTTGTGCAAAAAGCTCATCCATGAAGTTCTGCCAAACATGCGCCTGCTTGATCCTGCTTGCGGTTCGGGGGCTTTCCTTGTCCAGGCCATGAAAAAACTCGTGGATGTTTATTCAGCTGTGATTGGCAGAATAGATTTCCTTTCAGACTCCAATTTGAAAGCATGGTTGAAGGACATCAAAGCAA
>JAKPTX010000018.1 GCA_029570835.1 Bacteroidota bacterium | reverse complement strand
ATCCAGGATTGGGTTAAAACTTGACTCAAATCGTCCGTCATTGGAAGTAAAAGTCCACGGTTTCATGTAATCAGGCTGCCCATTTTGAAGACTTGGTATTAGAAACTGAACACGGTCCAGCTTATGTGCCTTACCTTTATAGAAAATCATGTTCTCGCTTGCTTTGGATGTATCCCCAAATCCATAGCCTAAATTGAACCCAAAGAGGTCATTCCCGATTTTGCCATTAGCTGCACTCCAATACCAGGTGTTTTCATAGGTCCATACACCTCGGCCCCAATCTAAGATTCCGTACGAATTCTCAGGTATAAAGTGATGGACTGAATTATTGTAGTGAACTGTTCCTTCTGCCTTCATTCCGATAATTTTTTGATTGTAGTAGAACGCTTTAGGATTTTCTCGATATGGAGTAGCGATGACCATGGTATCATCGTACATTTCAGTCAGGAGGATATCTGCCTTCAACGATTCTTGTTTATTAAAGTTAGGTATGGAAACTAAAAGATGGCGACGGTTGTTTTCATGGCAGATGTGTATTTCCATATTAGGTTTTTGTACATGAATATCTCCCGATTTTGAACTGGAGGGTAATCCAAGCTTTCCAAACGTAAAAAAGGACATGGGGCTGAATGTGTGTTCAGTCTTAGCATTAAAATCCAGAAATGTAGCGCTCAGTAAACTCATGTAACTGTTATCCGCTACGGTGAGTGCTAAACCAAACGAATCGTTGGCTATTAAATAGTAATCCCATTCTTTGATTCGCAGAGGGTTTGCTTTAATAGCTTTACGATTGTACGATTTGACCAATTGATAGGCATAACCCGCCTGATTTAGTTTCCCATGATTATTTAGTAATTCACCGGTTGTTAAGATGTTTTGTTTCATCATGATCCCTCAACTTTCTTAATCTCATTATAAGTCTGTGAAATAAATAAAGTTATCCAATTTACCAATGTGTTTCAACCAAATATTTTCTCACCGCATTTTTGACATTCAGTTCTGTGAACAGAAACTATATTTCCGCATTTAGGACATGCCCATCTGGATTCTTCATTATCGATAAATTTTTCAATACCGCTTTCCTTAATATAGTTAAGATTTTCGAGCATGCTCATGTGATATTTTGTTTTGTATCTTTTATCGAGCTGTTTAAGCCTGTTGCAAGGCATTTTATCACATTCAAAGCAAAATTCCGACTTATTTTCCTTTATTACATGACAGTTTTTAATTGTACAGCTGACACAGCCTGTTGGTTTATTTCTTATGTCAATATCATTGCGGCAGCCTGCACACTTGTTTTTTTCCCTTTGATAACCGATGCATAATCTGCAGTTCATTCCGCATGGAGCAATTAATTCCTTTTTCATTTCATTCATAACAAAACCCCCTT
>JAKPTX010000253.1 GCA_029570835.1 Bacteroidota bacterium | reverse complement strand
GTTTGTGGAGATTATGACAGAAGAGCTCAAATTCAATTCCAAGTGTATAAAGATGGTCAAATTGTAACTGACTTCCTACCATATTTGACTGATAACCAATATAGTGTTAGCTATTATATAGCTCAAAACGGTATTTTACATCCTAATGAGAATAACACATATTACAATAGAATTCCTGATGGAACAATTCCTTATGCTAATACTGAATTGTATGCACCATTTAATGGATTCTTTGTATCGTACTCAACTAACGCGTATGACTGGTTCTACATGCACTTCTTCAGTGAAAGATTTATCAGAGTTAATATTAATGCCTTTACTCAACCCGGTCAATACACTATCGTATACAACTTGATTGGTGCGGACCCATCCTGCAACTTGACTGACAACTCAACTAATTATGTTGCAGGTATGTCTTACGGTGGTAGTGGATTTGCATCCTGTAACAATACCATTAATATGGCAACCAATACTATGATAATTAATGTTACAGGTGATCCGATTACCGTGGCTCCAAATCCGGCTCCTTCACCATCACCGATAACTACAACTACTCAAAAGAGCGTAACTGTTTATCCTAACCCTACTAGCGATCAAGTAGTAACACTCCATTTTGAAAACATGAGCGGAGATGCTGTGGTTAACGTTGTATCATTGAACGGAAAAGTACTTTATGAATTTGATACAAAGATTTCAGAAACTAAGAGAAGTTATACTCTACCTCAAATGGATTTGAATCCCGGTATCTATTTTATCAAAGTAATTAATGATAAAGCTATTCTAACTAAGAAGTTGATTATTCAAAAATAATTTCTTTAATTATTTATTAATAATAAGGGGGGACTCGCAAGGTCTCCCCTTTTTTTGTAACATAGAGCGGGAATTTACGTATGAATGTACATGGGATAGGGAATTTTCTACGAAATTCAATAACTTAAAGCTATAAAATAGGGTGGATTGAAAAAAAAATAAAATATTTTTAAAAATATGTCTTTTAATATTAAAAAATGTGTATCTTTGCAGTTAGAATATAAGTATTGTGTTTTAAAATCTTTTTAAATTTTATAAATTAATAATATCGACAAGGAAATATAATTAAATAATTAATAAACACTAAATTTTATGAAAAAGTTTTTACTATTTTCTGTTTTAAGCATTTTATTATCAGTGTTTTACACTGTAAATGCGCAAGAATGTTGTTTCTGGCTTGAGAATGCAGATCCGGATCAACCAGCTGATCTGTACTCTCTAAATCCAATGAGTACGAGCCTTAATGAATGGCAGTATTATTACTTCAAATTTGAAAATAATTGCCTATTGGAACCAAACGATAAGGTTTCTATCGACTGGAGTTTCGAAGTTAACGGGGTAAAAGTTGACGCTCTTATAGCAGGACAGTTCGGAGTTGAGATCGAAATGAAGAATCCGATGGCTCAAAGTTTGTCCAATGATGGCTATGTGCCCAGCGGGCAATTACTCTCAGGACAAGGGTTGCTATCAACATTAGGATGCCCTAATAATACTGACTATCCCGGTGGATTAGGTGGACCACATCCAAACTCTTATTGTACAAATACTTATCCTATGTTTAGCTATTTTGCTCAAGGGCAAAATAACAATTTGTACAACTTTTTGTATGTGCATTTTCTTGAATATGCATCTGATAACAACTTAATAAGACTTAAAATTAACCGTAAATCTTGGGGGGATTATAAGTTGACATTCAAACTAATCCTTCGTAAGAATGGTGAACAGTACGAAAATGAGTACAGACTTGCTGAAGGTACCACACATTATTATATTGGTGGTAAGTTAGCTCAGTACGATCGTCAAATAGGTTCATTTACTTTAGAAGAGCAAACCTATTCTGAAGGAACAATAGGCGTTTGTTCAGGCGAAACCATTAGTGTTGGGTTAGATCCTAATGGAAACACTTATGATTTTGTTAGATATGTATATATTCCTGACGATCCCGTTACAATTGTAGAAACTGTGCCATACTATAGTCAAGATGATGATTGTATAGATTTTATCGATTCTATGGTTACTTATACTATGACCTGGAGTCCAATGCCTACTGCACCTACCGTAGAGAATGTTAAACGTTGTAGACGTGGGGATCTTGTTTTCGTTGCCACTCATGAGTACCTGACACAATATCCCAATACTTATGATGATCATATTACATATAATTGGTATACCGATGCTGCACTAACCCAATTAGTTTATACAGGTGAAACTTATATTATGGAAGATCAACCAGAGGATACACATGTGCACTTGTGGGTTGCAGCAACCATTGAAGGTTGTGAAGGACCTGCTGTTCATGTTGAAGGATATGTATATAAAGTGCCCGTGGTTACTTTAACAAATCCTGCTGATTTGTGTCCGGTAAATGGTCAAAAAGGGGTTAAAGCTTCTGTTATTAATTTATATCAAGATCCAACTTATGATTTCACTATCAATTGGATTGGTGCTAGTGCAAATGGTGAACTTCCCGGCGATCCATATGAATTCTATGCTAATGTTAATGTAACCGATAATTGTGGGGAAGAGTACGTGTACGAATTCAAAATTACCGACAATCATTCAGGTTGTTTTGCGGAAGTTGCTGAAAAGTTTACTTTAAATGATACTGAAGATCCAACTTTTGACGTTCCTGCTGCTTATACAG
>JAKPTX010000277.1 GCA_029570835.1 Bacteroidota bacterium | reverse complement strand
AGGATTTACATTTTCTCTGTAAATACCCGGCGCCACAATGATCTCGTCCCCAGGTATGGCTAAATTTGCAGCCTCCTGAATTTTTCCAAAAGGATGCTCTTTACTTCCATCTCCGCCGTTAAGAGATTTTGAATCCACATAATATTTCATGTTATTTACCTGAATCCTTTCATTTATAAGATTTCTGTTTCAAACTGCTAATTATCCAGTATATCCATTATGCAGGGCTTTATTAGCGACCTGTTTTTGTAAAATAAGACATACTAATAATATCAGTTCAGCAAGATTCTTTCAACAAATTTACAGCTCAATTCTTATCAGTAACCACTGTAGTCCCAACTGAGGATATATTTTTCTTGTACATCTATGAATTTCCTCAATAAAACACCGAGTTGTTAAAGGCTCGTGCGTCAAAAAAATCCGTGCTGTGCATGAAAAACCCGCTTAAGGACATAGAGTCATGCGATTAAGAGGGTCAATTAAAAAGTTTCAACGTAAACACCTGTTGATGATCATTTTTTAAAACCAAAACACTTTAGTGATCACTTTTTGACATTTTTGATCATCAAAACAATTTGTTGCTAAAAAATGATTATCAAAAAACATCACGACCCTCCGCGATATTGAGCAGTTCTCGAAATGCGTAGACAGCCGGACTTCTTCCTGAGGCATCTTTGATGGTTATTAAAATGTTGTTTTCCCTGAAAACAGATAGTATTCTTCGGGCAGTTGGAGCGGGAATACCAGATGTTTCGACGAAATCGTTACTTTTAAAAATCGGTTTATCGAATATCCAGTCCAGTGCAAGTATAGTGTATTGAGAATGGGTCAGTTGTACCAGTTCTCCTTTTTTACTATTATACAGGTCGAGTATTTCCGTGGCACGCTGTGAATTCAAATTTGCCTGTTCACGAAGCGCAGAAAGAAAAAAAGCAATCCAGTCAGTCCAATTTCCAGCTTTGGATACCTCAAGAAGACGTTCATAATACGTCTCCCTATTGGCTTCAAAAAATGCACTGACATAAAACATAGGCTGATGGAGTATTCCCTTATTCCATAAAAACAGTGGGATAAGCATTCGTCCAAGTCTTCCATTTCCATCAAGGAAAGGGTGCAACGCTTCAAATTCTGCATGAAGTACTGCAAGCTGTATCAGATGATCAGCTACGCTATCGGTATGGATATATTTTTCAAAATCACTCATTCCATCAGGTAGTTTTTCTGCACTTATCGGTACGAAACGGGCCTCTTCAATAGTACAACCGGAAGGTCCAATCCAATTTGGAATCTTTCGGTACTCGCCGGGTGATTTTCCATGTCCACGAACACTATCCATGAGCACTTTATGCACATCTTTGATTAGTCGTTGTGAAAGGGGAAGTGTTTTAAGGAGGTTCATTGCATGATTCATTGCTTTGCGATAATTCAAAACCTCCTGAATATCATTTCTTTTTTCAATGGAATCTTCTGCGGGTAATTCTCCAGCCTCAAATTCAAGTACTTCTCCAATCGTTGCCTGGGTGCCCTCAATTCTAGATGAAAGTACTGCCTCCTGTGTAGTTAGTGGACTTAGTAAAACTGTTGCATTAGGAATTGCTGAGAGCAGACCATCGTACCGGGCAATTGCTGCACTGGCGGGCCCGATATATGGTATTAATTTCTCCCACAGCAGTTGAGTTGGAGGAAAATGACCGTAATGATACTGAACAGCACTCAATCTACAACCTCCTACATCTTTTTATAAAACTCTTCTTCAATAAAACGGCTACGAAGTGTTTACCAGTAAAAGCCATCAACACCATTTCCACCAATTCGGTTAGTTCATGAGCTAAATATTTTGTATGAAATATTTACATCGTAATTAAACCAAAACATCAATCCAATTTCGGTGGCATCTTAAAATCCAAATACTTCATTACCGCTTCGACCATCTAGGAATTTCCTCAATAAAGCACCGACCTGTAAAAGTCACGTGCGTCAAAAAAATCCGTGTTGTGCATGAAAAAACCCGATTACTGACATAGAGCCAAGCGATTGAGGCGGTCAATTAAAAATTAAATACATATATCATAACAATAGTGATTTAACCAAAAGATCTGCCATTATTCCTTATTTAAAGATAAAGCCGATATAATTCTACCGGCTTTATCTTTATTTTACTTTATTTCAAATTCTAAATCATCATCAGCATCAACAATAGCTTTCCATCCTTTCTCTTTCCAGAGATCACTTGAAACTTCGAATACGACAGCGCTTTTTTCTGTAATTCCCGGATTAAGTTTACTTATAATTTTTTCGTCAATACCCTTAGCCGCCTTGTAATACATCGTTGCAGATGAAGCTTCAGAGTATGATGTTCCATTAGGATCGATAATTTTTTTTATTTTTGGAATATCGCTAGAACTCATAGTTTCCTTTGTTATGTTTTTGCTTTTATAATTTAAAATGAGAAATAAT
>JAKPTX010000221.1 GCA_029570835.1 Bacteroidota bacterium | reverse complement strand
TGTCCAGCCTTGTTCCGGATTTTGAGAGGTAAAGAGCAGATTTCCCCAGCGATTATAAATGTAAATGGTGTATTCTTCGATTTTATCGGGATAGGCAAAAATCGGCTTAAACTGATCGTTTAATCCATCGGAATTGGGAGTGAAACTGCTGGGAATATAAAGCTCTTGTTCACAGCGTTGATAGAAAACTTCAATCTCTGCGGTTTCGTCAAAACAGAGATTGGAGACCAATACCTGATAAACACCGGCATACCTCACTAAATAGGTAGCTTCTGTCGATCCATCTTGCCATAAGTAATTACAATAAGGTGTTTCCGCCGAAAGAAGTAAATGCTGACCTTCACAAAGCGTGGTATCATTGCCTAAATCGACTTCAATTGGATATAAATAACCCAAATAGATCGTATCGCTTACCTGCAAACATTCATCTGTAACGATGACCCAATAATCCCCTTCAGAACTCGCCAAATAGGTTGTATTGGTGGACAAATCTTGCCACAAATAGGTGGCAGGATGGGGTTGTTCGGCATTCAGGAGCAACGTAGCCAAAGCACATAAAATGGAATCGTTGCCTAAATTCACCGAAGATTGCGGATAGAGTTGAACGTTGATATCATTGAGAGAAACGGTACAACCCAAATTGGTAACAGATACTGAATAAACACCCGCTGTATCAATTACAATAGAAGCGGTTGTATCTCCGGTGGACCACATATAGTGAATTGCATCAGGCGTTTCTGCAGAAAGCTCGGTTCCCTGACACAAAGTGGTGTCTGTAGAGAATGGAATTATTGGTGGTGGTACCACAACAACAAATGTGGTGGTGGTATCGGGACAAGTATAGTGTAAAACCAGTTGAACGGTTAGCGTACCTGCTGTAATCAAGGGAAAATTTACAGTAGGCGAGTTCGGATATAGCGTTCCATCCACAATCCAGTCTATGGCAACAGAATCGGGATTATGAGGCACTTCCAGATGCAGCAGATCGCCGACACAACGATAAACAGTGGCAGAATCCACAGGACTCAAATTGGAATAAGCAACCGGAGATTCATAGTAGTTGTATCCGGAATCGTTATTATGAAAGTAGAGAAAATCCAATAATCCGTCACTGTTGGGTCTCAAATTATATCCAAATTCATCGATGGTTGCACTAAATCCATTTTCATTCTCCAAGATTAAAAAATCGGGAACAGATTCATTAAAGAAGCTATATTGAAGGTAGTAATAATCCCCGTTTGTGTATGGAAAAGTATCAAAAGCTGTAGATGGAATCAATTCGTGATTAATATACATGGTATGTATCCCTTCCGGCTTAACGAAGATAACCAGGTCCACATAAGTAGTATCAGGAATTAGAGATATGCGCCTTTGTGTTGTTGGGAAGAGCCATTTTTTTACCATACGGTCAGTTGGCAAAATATGGTTATAATTAGTGTGTTTAATTATTTCATTACTTACTCTTTGCAACCAACTACCGGAACCGGTATAAGTGAAATTAACATTCATAGTGAGTACGTGGAATGCATGTCTATCTACTGGTGATCTTATAAAAGCAAAAGGGACATCAATAATCCAAGGAGGTGCTGTTTCGCATCCACACGTAGGAAATATTTGGCATACATCTAATCTATTTGAAACATGAATATCAGGAGTCCATGGTTCATTATAAAATTGATTACATCGATACAATGTAAAAGGGGAATCACCTGTAACCACATCTTCCAACACCACTAACCCCCTATAACAATTACTATAACCATATTTTACCAATAAGAAATCTTTTCCTTTACACAGGTTTCGATCGGGTATACTTCGAAAGAATTTTTCTCCTTGAGTATATATATTTCTATCCGATGACAGATAAAACACTACTTTTTTACAATTGGTCGTAATTAGTATAGTAGTATCTGAATAACCAAAACCGTATGAAGGCAAAACTAACACCTGTCCTTTTTGTAATGTCACTGTAAAGGAAGAAGTAATAAGAGAACCTGTATAATGTATTTCCGGTACAAACAGGGTAGTATTATCTTCTGTGGCAATAATCAAAAGTAGACGTAAAACAGAGTAATCAAAAATATCACTAAAACCTTTCAATTTAATGTCGGTTGAAAAGATATGGGATGGAAGTACTGGCACTTTAGCCGTCTGTGTACAATTAAATTCGCTAATGGTATTGGTAACATTAGTTTGTAAATAGACATAAACATTTTTTTCCGTTTTAATATAGATCCCTTTAGATTCGATCGGGTGAGTAGTATCAATAGAAACTTCCGGTACATTACACAAAATATCTTCTTTCGGAATAGCAATCACCAACACACTGTCAGGTACGACCGTAAAAGTGCGGTAAAAAGAGGTGTTGGGATTTTCAATATATCCAGTGCATAGAGTATCTCCCATAATGTAGATTAATGCACTATCAGGCATTACATCGGAAAGGATATTTTTCGAAGAAGTAACCCAAAACTCACGCCCGGCATTGGTTAGCTCCTGTGCTTGTACAGACAGAAAGGAAAGGATCAATAATATTGCAATGCTGAGGCGTTTCATTGAATTTAGAATTTAGAAATTAGAATTTAGAAGTTTTGTGGTTAGAGTTTAATTTTTTGTCGCT
>JAKPTX010000210.1 GCA_029570835.1 Bacteroidota bacterium | reverse complement strand
TTTTATTTCACTGTGTATCAATCTATTAGTATCACTCAAATAGAACAGATTCTCCTCCTTTTTGATCTCTTCGATAATCTCTTGCATATCATTGAGTAGTGCTAATTTAGATAGATTGGATGAAAGAAAATGAATCGTTTTAATATGTTGGTGTAGTGCATGTAATGCAAATAGTTGATCTTGTATGTTTGAGGGGGATTCAAAGTTTTCAATCTTACTTTTCAATTCTCCCGGCTTCAGGTTCTCTTTACTAAACTCTTTTATGATCCCCGCTATTTTAATCCCTGATTCTTCAGCTTGTATCTCCACACTCACTTTTAGATTTTGAAATTGTCGATAAGCCTCTCTTTTTTTATCTAAAAATTGCTTATTGGCACTATTGATCTCATCTTTATCCAACTCTCCAATCGCCTGCAATGCCTGAAAGGCATCCTCATTAAAGATATTGTTCAGCAATTGCAACAACTGTTTCTCTATATCCCATTTCCCGGATTCCTCCATGGAACTATTGATTAACTGAGTCAATCTTTGTGTCAACTCTTGATTCGTATCGGTTAATTTACTAATTAGCAATGAAATAGCTTGATTGTGCAACTCATCCAATTGAATCTGCACATTGTAGTTCATGTTGATTCCCAGGTCAAAAGCGAATGCTCGCAATATTTTTTGAAAAAAAGTGTCTATGGTGCTAATTGAAAACTGATCATAATTATACAGAATCTCTCGCAGTAACTTCTGAGATTGTGCTTGAATATAAGGATGCTCATACGGATTGGAAGTCGCTTTAAAATTGTTAACAACAGCGTTGTATATCGCTTGAGTTGACCCGTCAAATTTGCTTACCTCTTCAAAGGCAAATGAGTAGAGCGTGTTCACAATTCGCTCTTTCATTTCAGCTGTAGCATTATTTGTAAAGGTTATCGCCAACACACGTTTAAACTTTTCCGGACTCGGAATGGTCAGTGTCAAATATTCTGACACCAAACGACTGGTTTTTCCGGATCCTGCAGATGCTTTATAGATTGTAAACATAACTTTTATATTGAAGAGTAAGGAACTTCGGTATATCCTGAAAACTGATTTCGAATATA
>JAKPTX010000197.1 GCA_029570835.1 Bacteroidota bacterium | reverse complement strand
GGACATGAGCATCTGTATGCCTTTGGTCTGATAAACATGAATGGCCGCATGTATGACCCATTAGTCTCCCGCATGCTCTCCCCCGACAACTTCATACAAGCGCCCGATTTCTCTCAAAGTTTTAACAGGTATAGCTATTGTCTGAATAATCCATTAAAATATACTGATCCTTCGGGAAAACTTTTTATCATTGATGATTGGGTAATTGGGTTTGTTAAAGGTTTTGCACGTTCAATTAGTGGCAAACATGAAGATGGTCATCATACATGGTTTGGTGATGCTTGGGCAAGTGCAAACAGGCACGCAGGAAATTCTGCTAAGATTTGGGGAGGGTTGTTTGCTGCCGATACTGATAGAGGGGGCTGGCAAATAGTATCACG
This sequence comes from Bacteroidota bacterium, assembly GCA_029570835.1. Taxonomy (GTDB): domain Bacteria; phylum Bacteroidota; class Bacteroidia; order Bacteroidales; family WCHB1-69; genus UBA5429. Next base: position 1,197 of record JAKPTX010000197.1, on the reverse strand, counting down.
ATTTACATGGCAATTACCGCAGACTATATTGGGTTTTGGTGCAGCACATGGAGAGAATATGATAGGTCAAGTAGATAATGTTGGCTATTGCGAAGGTGCGACAGTTGTTACAAAGAAGGGAGAAAGGGCATTTTTTGGTCAAACAACCGCTTATACTTTAGGCAGCTACATTATAGGAGGTAACGATTTACAACCAAATGTTAGAAACCCTCTTTTTCAACATGAATACGGTCATTACTTGCAAAGTCAGGCAGCAGGCTGGGCATACATCCCCCGCTTTGCTATTCCAAGCGCATTAAATCCATCTAGAAATGGCGGCTATACTGATTTAAGCGAGGATACCGAACAAGATGCACAAGCCCGCTCTTTATTATATTTTACCAAGTATGTTGACGGATTTACTTACGATGACTGGGATTATTATGAGCATCCATTCTATGACCGTCCTGATGGAACAATAGTTAACAGGACAAAAATTAATGAATCCTTTTTAAATGGCAAATTGATGATACCAACATATATTCAAGAATTGATTATCAATCATGTCCGAAACAGTACAAGAAATTACTACAGTGGTTATTAAAATGAAATTTATGAAAAAAATGACAATCATATTGAGTTTTCTTACTTGTGTTCTTTTAAGCAGTACATGCGAAAAGGATAAGGATAAACATGATTTAATTATGTTTACAAATAATAGTAGTGAGCTTATATACGTAAGAGGCAGTTGGGAATATCCGGATACAGCTATAAATTTTAGTAATCCTGCCTTAGCTGGTGATTTTTATAAAGTGGCAGCAAATACAAGTGATGACCCATTAAGATTACAAGATACTTACGAGGGTCGTTTTGAACAATTTGAAAAAGTTATGGTATTTGTTTTTGATGCTCAGGTATTAGAAACCACCCCTTGGGATACTGTAAAAGCAAAATACCTTGTTTTAAAACGGTACGATTTGAGTTTACAGGATTTGGAAAGTATGAATTGGACAATTACTTATCCATAACAGAAAAGTCGGAGCAATCCGGCTTTTTATTTATAGTGTAACTACGTTTTTCTGAAAGAAATCTTTAAATGACACTTTCCCAATAAGTGGGTAAGTTTAAAATGAAGGGTTCAGTTTTATAATAGTACCATTTGTGCAAAGATAGTCAAAAACCGATTTAAAATAAGTCCCCAGTTTCTTATAGGTTGCG
>JAKPTX010000183.1 GCA_029570835.1 Bacteroidota bacterium | reverse complement strand
TTCTGATCTGAATTGATCGTTGATATTGGTTAACTGGTTAAGATCGGGAAACGCTTTTGCCAGTTTTCCCAAACGATTTTTTGAAACGGTATAATATCGGGTACCATTAACATGCTTAATTTTGATATTATTCTTCTGTGTAATGCTATCTACCAGCACCAAACCACCACTTATCGTTTGTAGTTTTATTTCCTCACCCTTTAGTATTTGTTCACTAACGGAGTCAATATAGTCATCATATGCACTTGAAAAATCAAGAGCACTCTCAGTCTCCTGTGTAATATCTTTCTGGACAAATGAAAAAGAAGCATTTACACACATCTGTTTAAAAATTCCATCTTCAACAGCATACGATAATTGTTCATCTTCCGATTCAGGTTCAACCGGTTTAATCCCCTCTATAAAATCTTCATAACCAAGACTCTGATGAAAAGTACAGAAAGCTATTTGTCCTTCTTCAATATATTTTTCGAAACGTTTCTTTACAGATGACCTTTCTTCTTCACAGATTTCATCAACAGACTTGTTTTCAACAATAGAGACGGCATAATTGATGCTATGATATGTCTTTCCTGTCCCAGGGGGGCCATAGAGAATATTATTTAGCGACATACTTTTACTTGTTTTAGGTACTTTCGGTTTGACTGGTATTTGAGTACCTGTAATTTTCCCATACTCCTGTGTTAATGTATCAACATGATTGTAAATACTGTTGATAAGAGTAGTCCAGTCTTGTGGGAAATCCTGATTAACCGGAATCCGCAATCTGGTCTCATCTCTTCTTTTTACCCTATCGGCTCTAAATGGATTGTCCTCAATTTTTTCATCAACATCTATTTCGACATCGAAGGCAGGATTATTATTTAGTGTATGAAAGGCAAGTTTAATGAACAACTTGCCATCAGGATGAACACCATTAGGTGAAAAGCCTGTGAGGACATAATTCTTCAGGTTCCCCCCCTGTGTATTGGGTCTTTCTTTGTAATTGATTGTGAAATTTCTCTTTAGCTTATCACTCAACAATATTACCAGGTATTCAAGTTTATTGCGGGTGTCATAAAACCATGATACTGCAGGACTGCTTCCATCATATTTTGATCCGAAATACTGAGTATAATCTTCAAACCCTTTTAAATTGAAATAACTCCTGGCCACCAATTCATCGAATTTCTTGCCGCCTTCATCGGTACCTATTAAATAATGCATCATTGCATCCACCCGAAAGAAATTTTCAATCGCTGGATATTTTTCCAAAAGCTTCTTTTCTGCTGCCAGGATGGCATCGTATTGACTTTTCAGGTTTGCTGAAGGTATTTTGTAACCAAGCTTTTTTAATCCATCAATGCTTTTATTGTTAACTACTACATATTTATGTTTATTTACCCGGTTGAGGTAAATCGTTGCCAATCCTTTCCCAAAGAATGGGAAACTTTCACACCACTGAAGCCATGACTCCAGATTAAAGCCAGATGTAAGTGGTTCAATAATTTTTCCCCGGAATTCTTCATATTTTTTGTTCACATTTTCAATCAATTGCGGAGCAGTCCTGTATCCGCCTGATTGGATTTTTCCTCCTTCTCTGGCAAACTCATTAATGAATTCAATGAATTCATCCTTTGATAATTGGTTCAGTTTGTCAATGGTGATTTGATCTGCATAGAAATCCTCTATTCTGGAATGATTATCATTCCTGAACCATTCGAGAAAAGTTTTTATAAATTCATCCATAGCTACTTTATGAGGTTTTATTTTTTCTCCCGTGCTGCCCTTTTTCAGCCAGTGTTAAATGCCTGTCATTATCTCGTATCTCACCCCATGGTGTTCCTTTTGGATTTTTCCCCCTGTCAATACCCCATTTAATATTAGGTTTCTTGCGCAGGACATCTGCTTCAATAAATGGCCTGATATTTAAACGAACACCATCGTTCAGATCCGGATCCCAGCCTATGGGTTGTTCTTCCAGCGTTTTCCATCTTACAAATATGTCATAGGGTGCTTCTCCTTCAAGGATCAGTTCCAGCTTCTCTTTCAGTTTTTGTGCTGCACTCAGCAATCCTTCCGCACCGCTTTCCATGGCTTTTTTCTTTATTTCACACATCCGTATCCAATCGCCCAGGTAGGTATAGATCAGCTTGGTAAGATTTTCTTTGTTGAGTTTGTGGTAATTCACCAAGGCAGAAAAACCATCATTTCGCCCATCCCAGATGTGCCAGATAAAAGGACGGTTATGGAATACCTTGCAATGCTGAATGAAAAATTCATTGCGTAGCCAACTTTCAAGACTGGAAGACTTTGCATTTTCTTTTTCAAGCAGTTGCTGAATTGTATTATTAGTCCATTCCTCTCCAAAAATCTCCTTCAGATAATCACGCAGCCTATTGGCTGCAGTTTCTTCTTTGTTGACGGAAGGGATACAGATAATCCCATCATTGTCTGATAAATGGTCAAATTTTTTTATCTCCTTGATTAATGCTCTGGCTTCATCCGCTAATTCCATTTCGGTGTCGGACTCTGCAGGCCAACGGTATCCGAGTAAACGGGACAATGCAATTTGCAAAGGTTGATCTGATTTAGTAGGATTTCCATGGAAGAGCCATTGTGTGGGGTCATCACTGTATGGTTTAGGAAGACCTTTGGGGTATTTTTCGGCTGCTACCTTTTGCCAGTGGACAAGGTCGAATGGGGCATCCGCAAGTGTTCCAGGTGCAACACCTAATTTAGCGTCAATTTTTCTAATTTCCTTTGAATATATTCCTGAACTAAGGAAACACCAAATTGGCAATAGATGCTTTTCATCAAAAGGTACAAAAACAGCTCCATTTTGATCAACTAATTCCCCTAAATGAATTGTGACTGGTAAATCACCCATCCGATGTATTAATATACCAATATCTTTTCTCAAATCGACATTTCGCAACACTGCTCCTGGTTCCTTTCCAAGCGGTCCTTTACCATCTAAATAGAATACAACTTGATACGCACCATCATATTCCTTTGTTTTTTCTGCAGTTCTTTGAAATAGGTCAAATTCACTACTTTGATCTACTTCCCAAAAAGTAAAAACATATCTCTCGTTATCACCAGTCTGTAATCCAGTCTTAACAACGCCATATTTAGAAAGCCTTGAAGAAACATTAACCTCTTCAAGTACAACTTTTGAATCTGGATTTTTTAATTGATCTTTTTGTTTAGTTTTTTTAAGATCGGTTGTTTTGAGGGCAGCATCTTTGGCAGCGGCATTAGGAGAATCGGAAACATCTATACCAAAAATCTCCTGGTTATCATCTGGTCGAGCGTGAGAAATTGAAACAAGAATAGCATTTACTACCTCTCCAGAAATTTGACTGAATGCTCCGGAACCTAATCTTATAATAAAATTCCAAGTTTCAGTTTTGAGAAGTCTTTCCCTGAATTTTTTATAAGAAGTTAGAAAGAGCCAATTTTGAGGAATAACTATACTTATAACTCCTTTGATCATTGATGTTTTTAATAAGCGGTTTAAAAATATATTGGCTAAATCCGCTTTTGCATCGGGATAATTCTTCAATGCATAATTGGCTAATACATTATCTTGTTTGCCTCTCGCTAAGTAAGGCACATTAGTAATTTGCAGGGTATATTTTTTTGACAGTAAATATCCTGCCCTGGCTATTCCGGCAGCCATTACCCCCCTTTCAACAAGGTCCTTATCAGTTCCATTTATTAGTGCTTTTTTCAGCACCGGTTGAAGTTGTTCAAAACTGGCTGTATGCAGGTCGGCTTTTATAGTGGATGGATCAAGTAGACTTCCTAACTCAGGTGCCATTTGAAAGTGATCATAAAGCATTGCCATTCCATTTTCCATCCTTACTTTATCATCTTCCCGGTCAACCTTACCTACCAGTTTTATCCAATCTTCCCTTTTCCCTTTTGGGGCAATGCCGCTACAGGCCAGATTCATTTCAGGAAGGTCTTTATATCTTCCGCAGAACTTCCATGAAGTTAATGCCAGATTAAAAGCTGCGATTTGAGTACAACGTTGATCTATTTCAAGTCCATGAAGATTTTCCTTTATTACCCTGTCTGTTGCTTCTTCTTTAGTTAATCCTTCATCATACATCCGAAGGTTCACCAATACATTAAACAATGAAACCACAAAATGACCAGACCCCATACAGGGATCCAATACAGTTATTTCTCCTGTCCTGTCAGGCCATCCTTCAAATTTACCGGCAGCCGGTGTGCCATCTTCAAGAACCCTTAAATACTCGAACTTCATCGGTGGTTTTACTCCGGGATTTCTGCTTACCCACCAGGCACCTATTGTATTATCAATGAGGAAATGAACCATGTATGGTTCTGTGAATAGCTGTGTCACTGCTGGTAGTTTCTTGCCATCAATTTTATCGCCACTTTTGTTTATGGCATCCTTGGCTTCACTTTGCCAGAACTGGTACACCCAACCTAAAGAATCATCAGCAGTAAAAATATAGTTGTCAAGTCCTTCAAGTATTTCTTCGAGTTTTATCCTGTCGTCAGGGGAAAATGAAATTTGCATCAG
>JAKPTX010000170.1 GCA_029570835.1 Bacteroidota bacterium | reverse complement strand
GTTGTTTTTGCGAACGATATTTGAACATAACTGCAAGGATTTTAATGCAAAAGTACAAAAAAACTTGCAATTATTCAACAAAAAAACAAGTTATTTTGCTGAATATCAAACAAATATAACTTTTTCAGCAGACCCTAATTAGTAATTCGTAATTGATTCCGCCCTCCGCCTTCCGCCTTCCGCCTTCTTTTCATTCCGAAATCCGAATTTTTTGCTTTGGGTGATGCGTTTTCATTCACCGTAATGACTGGTCGCGACCTGTCACTACTTTTCAATGTATTTGTTCGCTAATTCCAAAAATTCCTTGTCCACCTTGAAAATTTGAGCGATGGTCAATGCCTCATGGGGAACCTCTTTTTCATCACTTTCGATGAGACTGTAATCCATATATTGATGAATCGTTTCAGGCGTGATTTCAATATGAGGGTCAATTCCTTGCAATCCGCGGACTCTGAGTCGGCGACATTCACCCTCAACACCGGAGTAGTGTGTTGTAATCAAAGCAAAGTTGGGATGCTGCTTCATGATTTCAATAAATGCAGAAACCAAAGCTCTTCCCTCTGTAGGATTGGTGGTCCTGGCCAATTCATCAACTAAAATTAATATTTTTTTGCCCTGTCTTACCTCTTGAATAATATTGTTAATCCACAAAATTTCCGATGCAAAGGAGGAAAGACCGCCTTGTTCAGAGGATTCCTCTTCTTCCTGTCTGATAAAGATCTCCTCAACCGGTTCGATTTGAGCTTGTTGAGCCGGAATGAAGTAACCCAGTTGAAACATCCATTGCGCTAAAGCTATGCTGCGTAAGAAGATGGTTTTTCCTGACATATTGGCTCCGGTAATCAAGGTTGGAGTAGTATCTAATTGGATGTCAATAGGTTGAAATTGTCCTCCACTTTCTTCCAATCGTTCTTTCACTAACGGGTGGAATAAACCATCATATACAATGCCGGATTCAGCAATTTCCGGAATACAGCATCCCCATTTTTCTGCTAACTGAATTTTGGCCAAAGTCAAATCCAGTTCAGCGATAGTTTCCAGGTTTTGTTCCAGAGATGCAACATATTGACGCAGAGTGATTGAGAGTTCCCGACGAACTTGGTTCTCCAAATGTAAGATCTCTCCAAATAAGCGATCTTTTTCCTCTTTGTCCTGAGATTGATCGTATGCTTTGCGCTTTTCTTTAAGTCTGGGATCATAAGCTGAGTAGATGTAGAAGTAGGGTAGTCCACTGTTTTCCGGATCTAAGTGATGCACAACCGCATGAGTATCCAGGAGTTGAAATGAGGGACAGGCTGCGATCTCGAGTTCGTCTTTAAGCTGAACCATGGTTATCCCCCCCCTTTTTATTTCAAAAAAATCAAGATCATCCATAAACTCGCCCCTTTTAAGGCGTGTCAGGGTACCATAAAAGTCATGAATGGAAGCGATTAAATGATTGATACTCTCTAGGTTATCAATAGAATGAAGCCATTGTTGTGTTGTTTCAAGCAATTGAAACTGCGCTTCCAGTTTGGCTCGTTGAGTGATCAATGGAGTTTGCATCAATCGCTTTTTACCCACTGCCGATAGTATGGCTGTCTGTTCCATCACCATTCTCACCCCAAGGTGATCTCGTGCAATTTTTTTAATAGTCATAAGTTATTGAATATTAACTACATTGGTTTTCCAAGTAGTTTAAACATTTGTTGTTTGTATGCCTCTACACCCGGTTGATTGAATGGGTTGATATCCATGAGATAGCCGCCCAAGGCGCAACTCATCTCAAAGAAAAAGATCATCTCACCCAGGTGCTGTTCGTTGATTTCGGGAATTTGAATTCTGATGTTGGGAACGCCACCTGAGATGTGTGCCTGGCGAGTTCCCTCCTCAGCAATTTGGTTGATCTCATGTATACTTCTGTATTGCAAGTAGTTCAGTCCGTCTAAATTTTCCTCATCATAAGGAATAGCAACTTTAAATTGAGACTTTTCGACAGAGATCACCGTTTCAAACAAATGTCTTTCTCCTTCCTGAATATATTGTCCCAAAGAGTGTAAATCAGTAGAAAAGATCGCTCCGGCAGGGAATAATCCTCTTCCTTCTTTCCCGTCACTCTCTCCGTAAAGCTGTTTAAACCACTCAATGAAGTAGAATAATTCAGGTTCATAAGCAACTACCAACTCAATTTTTTTACCACTTTGGTATAATAGATTACGGTAAAGAGCATATTGCATCGCTGTGTTGCTGTTAGGATCATCATTTTGAAATAGTTCCTCTTTCATTTTAGCGGCACCGGCAATGAGTTGCTCAATATTAAATCCGGCAATGGCTATGGGTAACAGTCCAACGGCGGTTAAAACCGAATAGCGTCCACCTACATCGTCAGGGATTACAAAAGTTTGATAGTTGTTTTTGTTTGCCAACTGTTTGAGTGCACCGCGAGAAGCATCTGTAATGGCAACAATTCGTTTTTGAGATTCTTCCATTCCATATTTCTTTTCGCAATGCTCTTTTAATATACGAAAAGCAAGGGCAGGTTCAGTAGTGGTTCCCGATTTGGAGATCACGATAAGAGAGTATGATTTATGATTTAGCAATTGGAGCAAATGGTGTAGATAATCCTCACTGATATGATGTCCCGCATATATAATCTTTGGTGTTTCACCCTCTTTCATCAGGTTGAACGGATTTTGGAGTGCCTCAATAACAGCACGTGCTCCTAGATAGGAGCCTCCAATACCAATCAAAACTACAATTTCAGATTGAGCTGATAAACGATCTGCACAATTTTGAATCTCTTCAATATTTGCTTGTGTCATCTGATCAGGGATATCAAGCCAACCGAGAAATTCGTTCCCCTTTCCGGTTTTATTAACGAGTTGATTAAATGCATTTTTGGTTAAGGATTCAGGAATTGTTTCAGTCCATGGATCGTGGAATAGACCTTCAAAGTGAATCTTGATACTCATGATGTTTTCTGTTTAAGATTAATATTTGATATTTGTTTCTTTATATTTTTTATGACTCCAGGCAAAACTAATTCCAAGTTGATAGTTGACTAGAGAAGAATTAAGCGGTCGGAAAATAGAAAAGATGTTATTGGTACCGCCATATATATGGAAAGGACCAAATTTAAAACCAATTCCTATTCCTAAATTGGTAAAACTTTTTTGCATCATGGAATAGGAAACGATAACATCAATTATATTCCAATAGGTTCCATTATAGGCAACTGTAAAAATAGGAAAGAGCCTCTTGTTGATGATATATCCTTTGAATAGAGCAATGAAACGATTGGAAGGATTGAGTCGATAGACTCCTTCAATTCCTATTTGTGAGGTTAAAGTAGTATAGTAATAGGGTACTCTTTCAATGGTGATCAAATTTTTCATACAGCTGTCTACAAAAGTGAAATCGAAAATTTTTCTCAAGGAATCCCCGGCAAGAAATTCTGAAATCATGTCCTGAGTTAGTTCATTGAATTCATATTCTCCTTCTACAGCGGCATAATCATCTTCTGCAAATGGTCTCGTTTTAATCCGGATTGTCTCAGATCTCCATTTTATAAAACCTATATCATTAGCATAAACCGAGACTTTAAAGTGATCATTAATCTGATATGATCCTCCAAGGTCAATTCCAAATCCGAAATTAGTTTTCCCTTTTTTAAATAGTTGAGTAAAAAACTCGGAGATATCAAACTCTCTAAAAACAAGATTCCCTTCGGAATCCTCTTCTACCAGTGAAATAGGTGTGGAGATATTCATCATGCTGCGATAGCGAAGCAATAAAGAATTATCATCGGGATTGGTATATAATTGAAATATGAAATCAGGTACATTAACATTGTAAACTCCCCTGATTAATTTGGGTCTCATTCCGACTGAGAAATGATCATTGATTTTATAGTGGATTCCAATAGCTGTTTCACGATATGATGTTATACTCGATTTGATATCAATATATGCAGGATTGTCAGAACCCATATAACCCTTATTCCCTTTAATAATGAGTCCCCAAAGATCTCTTGAATAGTAAAATTGCCCTTCAAATTTGAATTGTTGACTGAAAGAAAAAAACCATTTATTAACACGAAACCCAAAGCCGATTAGTTCTTCATTGAAGTTCAAAGTCAACAGGTTGTTTGTATTACTCATAAAATTAAGAAATCGATTAGCAGCATGGGTTGTAATTTTTTCAGAATCATCTTTATCAAACAGTTTTTTATGACGAAAACTCGGATTGTATAAGGAGAGACCTAAATTGCTCAACAAGGGAAAAGAAACATATCCTCCGTAGGGAGTGTAAAGTGAGGGATTATATTGACTGACTAAAGGATTTAAGCTGCTAAAACGAATCGGATCGGGAGTTTGGGCTGACAGTGTCAGACTCCACGAACATAAGGCTAAAATCAATATGTGTACGCGTGTTTTCATTTTTTTGCTTTAGGTTTAACGGATTAGAGTTATATTTCCTTTTTTAAAAATTTCTTTTTTATTGTTGCAGTATCCTTCTAAATAATAGTCGTACACACCGGGCATACAGGGTTCATTTTTATAAGTTCCATCCCAACCTTTTTCTGTTGAGTTTGTTTCAAAGATTAGTTCTCCCCATCGGTCATAAATTTTAAAAACGAACTCTTCTAAAATAACACTTCGAACGAACAAAATATCATTTTTCCCATCATTATTGGGAGTGAATGCATTGGGAACATAAACATAAGGTTCGTCACAGATTCGCTCAGTTACAAAAATAGTAATAGTGTCACTTTTTGTACAGCCAAAATGATCGGTTACTTCAATAGTATAGAGTGTAGTTACCTCAGGTGAGGCCGTGGTAGTTGGGGTATGGGGTGAGGATAGTGATCCCGAAGGGGTCCAGGAGTATGTGTATTGATTATCTGTATATTCGGTTGACTCCAATAGGGTTGATTCTCCTAGGTAGATGTCGGTATCATCGCACCAAGCCTCTAAAGGGAAGGGAAAAGTTCCACTCTGTTTGTCTACTTCAACAGAGACGGTAACACTGCATCCATAGCTGTTGGTAATGGTTACATAAAAAGTGGTTAGTGTGGGAGGATTTACTATTGGGTTTGCACTGTTTCCTCCTGAAATAATGTACTCTTCCGGTGCCCATTGGTAAGTGCAGTTGGGAGTATATACTTCCAGATGAAGTTCTACATTTTCATTAAAACAACTCACAAATTGCCCGGGATCACCATACTCGACAGTAGAGACAATGAAGGGGATTGAGACAATTACTTCACAAGGTTCGCTCACTACCTTTAGGTAGAGAGTTCCTGATCCCCAGGAGGAAGTAATTTGAAGAGAAGGGTCTGAAAAATCACTATTGAGTAAGGTGGTAAAGTTGGGATTATTAGACCAATAATAGAACAGGTTATCATGTGATGCACTGATGGTTGGAGTATATAGCAATTCTTCTCCTTCGCACACTACAATCTGAGGAGGAAGATCAATATCAATATCAACCACTTCAACAGTTTGGTATATGGTGTCACTGCAAATCCCATCAGAGATCAATAGCTGATAGGTTGTTGTAGTTGTAGGTGAAGCATACGGATTGGATATGGTGCTGTTGCTTAATCCGGTTGTGGGACTCCAGGAATAACTTACAGTTCCCTCTGCAGCCGGGGGAATTCCAATCTGAACAGGGTCTCCGGCACAACATAATTGGGTTGGAAAATATTGGGTAGAGTTACTTAAAACGAGTAAGGATTTGGTAATAGTATCTGCCAGGTTGCAACTGCTTAAATCCTGAATAATAAGTGTAATCTGATAAGTTCCGGACTCTGTGTAGGTATGGTCCGGCTGGAATGCCGTGGAAGTTGTTCCATCTCCAAAATCCCAATAAAATTGCGTATTGGGGCCTAAAACCAAAGAGTTATTAGCAAACTGGATGGTTGCGGGAGCACACACTGTATTGGGCATATCAAATTCACTGATGACCGCAGGAAGATCAAAGTCAATCTTAAATACGGCCAGATTACAATTGCTGCTGTTATTGGTTTGAGAGTATGCTCCCGGAGTGGTTGGAAAACTGCTGGAGCCTCCACATCCGGCACAAACTGCTTGGTAAATACGTCCCTGTTTATCAAAACGACTGGTTCCACCATCCACATGCTCAGCCGGTTGCATTAACGGACTGCCAAAAAAGGTACCATACAGCAGCGCAGAAGCATCGTCGGCAATGCACATTAAATAGTAGTCGTTGTTGTCTGTCATGGGTTGAATGGCATCTGAAGTAATGGGTAAACCGGAAGTTCCCCCGAAATGATTGATCCGTAGGCCACCCCAACCGGAGATATAGATCCGGTTGCAGACATCCACCAATAAGGCAGTAGGGGAGATGTCAGGACCGGCCAAATTGTTGCCGAACTCCGTTGACCATACTATGGAATCCAGGGTGGGAGTGTACTTGGTTACAAATTGTCCCATACCAAAGTGCCATGTAGCATTTTGGTAGAAAGAAAACATAGGAGCTGAAGTTTGTCCCACAATATGCGGAAAAAAATGGCGATCCGTTTTAACCAGATAGGATTGGTCATACACATCACTTCCACAATAGGTGAACCCCAGTAAATTTTCTCCTTGAGGATCAAAATGAGCTAGATAGCCGTCCGCTACACCACCCCCATAGGTGGTTTGAACACCAAGAGCGGTTCCTGCTAAGGTTGGACTGTTAGTGCCCCCGGTAACGTAAACGGAGTAATTATGTCCGAATGCAAGGCTGTAACCGGCAACAGAGTGATTACTTCCACCCCCAAAATAGTTACTCCAAACTAAAGAAGAAAGATTATGATTAAATTTGCAGAGAATAGCAGATTGAACACCGGTAAATGATGCACCTGTTGTGATGGGAAAATCAGTCGATAATGTTGATGATGTGAGATATAGGTTACTTTGATCATCCAAAATAATCTCACCTCTCACTTCATCAGCATAGTTTTTAACTAAAACGTCGGCTAAATTTAATCCATCGTTACCGGTTCCTCCTAAATAGGTCGAACCCAAGAGTTGAGTTCCACTTTGATTGAACTTAACAAGCACGATATCAGTTCCTTGAGGAAAATTGATCGCATTACTGGTAGTGCAATTGGCACCTCCCATAAATTGTGTTTGGTAGGCTTGTGAAGTGATCGGGAAATTGGAAGAACCGGTTGTGCCAAATAGATACAATTCTTTATTGTGATTGGTAACCAAGCTGTGCGGCATTTCAGATTGGGCACCTCCTAAATAGGTGGAAAAAAGCAATTGTGTTCCGGTAGGGTTGAACTTACTGATGGCAATATCCCAATATCCGGCATAAAAAGTCTGGTAGGCTCCCAAGCTAAGGGGATATCCGGTGCTGTTGGCAATGCCGGCTCCATACATGTTTCCATCCGAATCATAAGTAGCTGTAAATCCCCAATTGTCTGAGTATGAGCCTGTATAAGTAGAAAAAACCAACGTAGGATCTATGATCAATGTTTGGGTTGGATCATAATCTCCCAGTTCAAAAGTAACGCTGTTTTTTTGAAGCTTGAAACGACAAGAGATTTCTTTTTTATTTCCTTGATTATCAAGTTGATAAGCATAAGGTTGCATTTCCCGAACCTCCCCGACGCTGGTTTTTATAAACAGCATTCCTCCTTGGATGGTAAGTTTTACATCCCCTTCATACACCATTTTGATTTGTTTGGGGTTCGCATGAGGAGCGATTTCGAACTCATACTTGAGAAGATGATCCTGTTCAAAATAGTGTAGACTGATTCCTTGATAGAGCTCTTGATATTCAATCGATTGATACAATGGAACTTCTGATTTCCAACGTGTGGGATCATTCCCCAGGTAATAATTATGATAATAGCTTTTTTTATGAATTCCATTAATTTGGGGGGACGGTAACGCGTTGCGAAACGAGAGCCTGTAAGCATGTGCATTCAGTGTTGTGCTTATCGGTTTACGTGTGAATTTGGAGCTTTGTATCTCTTCCAATCCTTTGGGGTCTATGAGAACATGAGTAACTCCATGTCGTTCAAAAAAGAGTGTGCTATTTTGATAAGCCAACTTAAAAAGGACTTCTTCTTCCCATTGGCCTTTATTTTCAATAAAGCTGATGTTTTTTTCAAGAACAGTATCCGGGTTGTGGGCAAAAGTTGCTTCAACGAGTCCGAGTGCTAAAACCCATAAAAAGAGTTTTCTGAAAAAAAACATATCCTTATCATTTGTTAATAATTAATTTTCCTCCCGCTTTTCCTGTTGATGTTGTTAAAGTTAAAAAGTAGATACCGTTAGCTAAATGAGAAACAGAAATTGTTTCATTGAACTCTCCGCCGGTATGGTTAATCTCTCTTGAATGAACAATTTTACCGCTTAAGTCAACAATTTTACACTCCATGGTTTCAACTTTATCGCTTTCAAACTCCAAAGTAAAATAGTCTGAAGCAGGATTGGGGTAATAACCAAAGTTATTCAATTCTGATTCTTCATCGATTCCCAATATAGCGTAATACTCCAATTCAAATCCTTTATTTTGATCAAAGTTATCAGATACGAAAGTAACTTTCATGCGTCTGAAAGGAGCATTATTGACTACGGCAAAATTAGGCATATTATAAAGATCAAATCTTTTCCAAAATACAGGAGTGGTTGTAGTTAGGTCATAAATATCTATAAAATCACCCAGTCCCAATTCAAAACGGGGAAAAGTAAATGCGTAGCCGGTTACAAAGGTAGGTCTGATATCCCAGCTACATATATGAGAAGGTTTATAGTTCTCTCCATTTGGACTTCCGTCAGAGATAGTGGCATGAACTTGATAAGTTAAATTAGTATTTAAAGCACAATCTCCATCCTGAGGATTGCTTGAATAACTGATCAAAAATCCCTGATAGTTATGTTGTTCCTTATTGGGATCGGTAGTAGTAAATCGAATTAGAACACTATCGGCATTGACAGTAAAATAGCCGGTGGGTAGTGTAGTTCCGGTAAAAGTGTGAGCTACTCCGTCATTTTCTGAGGGACCATTATAGATGGTAAGAAAATCGACATCGGGATATAAGCTGAAACGATCAAATGTGAAACTATAGCTGGTTGCAGTCGGTACAGCTACCATCCAACCGCAATCAGGATTGGTTTGGTAAGGTTTATTGGTAGAACCATCTGTAATATAGCCTGTAGAGGCAGTTAATCGTGTGGTTGCATTGCAATAAAGAGGGTATTGTGATGCGGGGTACATCCTGCGGATCACCCTGACATCTTGATTAAAGGTGATCGCGTCATGAATAAAGTAGCCGTCGCCACTACCACCCCAACCCCAGTTAAAGTGGAAGTAGTTATCATCACGATAACCATCACTAAGGAAAGCATGTCCTCCTCCAAATTCGGAGCGACCGCTATAAACCAAAGGACGTAAAGAGTCCAACTCCATTTTAAGTAGGGCAACGTAGAGTTCGGGTTCATCAACAAACTCTATTGGTGATGTAGTACGATAGTCGGGACTGTACCTAAAGTGTTCCACTAATTTTTCTGCTGCTAATGGAGTGTGAGCACCGGAACCATCAGGACTATATCCCATTTGACAAGATACACCAACGTGATATACCAGTTTAGCGATTTCATTGGTGTATTCCACGGGGATATTGGTCATGGCATTCCAATGATACGTATGTTGATTAAAATGCACCGTTTGTCTGGGATAGGGACTTGGGAGATAAGAAGCACCACCTACTCCCGTTTCCGGATGGCGATAGTAATTCATCAATTGGGCAAAAGCCAATGCAACACATCCATTTGGAACACGATAATCGTAGTAGGGTCCGGCATTTACATCCCAGGGACAATAAGTGTTATAATATTTGTTTTGATTCCAACGGGTAGTGATGAGTGGTCCGACAACTACCGCACTTTGTGAATAGGGTTCAAAAGGAGATGCCGTGTAGTGGTCCCAGGCACGTTTGTTTTTAGGGGGGGTAGAAGTCTCTGCTTGAGTATGTTGTATGATTTGCTCAACATACCCATTCAGCCAGGCTTCCAATGCAGGATTGGTTTCAAATGGGTACTCAAAAGAGAATGCCAAAATAGGGTGAGCAATGGGTGATGCTGAAACTAAAACAAACCCTTGATTGGCGATATTGAAAAGGTACATCACCTCTTCATCCTGATTGTAAAAAGTTTCGATTAATTCAATTTTATCGGCACTGCAATTTAAAATTTCACCCTTTTCTATCACAAAATTATATGCCACAATTTTTGCAATATTCTGTGGAACCGATGAATAGGCTATAAATGTGGAGCTCAAAAGTAAAAATAAAATAAAAGTAAATTTTTTCATATGAAAATTTCTTATGTTAAAGAAGTAGTTATTAACCTGCAAAGATAGTAATAAATAGTAATATTTATCAAGTTTTTTTTTATTTTTGCCAAAAAAATCTTAGGATGTTAGTTCAATATTCAAAAATATTAGAAAATTGTGTCAATGAAGTGTCCAAACTGCCCGGTATCGGGAAAAGATCCGCATTACGTATTGTGTTAGATTTGGTAAAAAAGGATGCAGAGGAATTAACATTACTGACCGATTCCATCCAAAAATTACACCAAGAGTTAAAAGTGTGTTCAATATGTTACACCCTTTCTGATGAGGTAATCTGTTCTATTTGTGCTGACCCCAAACGGGATTCAAAGACTATATGTGTAGTTCAGGATATCAGGGATGTCATAGCGATTGAAAACACACAACAATATAGAGGTGTTTACCATGTATTGGGAGGGGTTATTTCTCCTATGGATGGTATTGGTCCTCAGCAAATTAGAGTACAAGAATTGATCAATAGAGTATCTGAATCCAAACCCATAGAGGTTCTGTTGGCACTTCCGGCAACCCCGGAAGGAGACACAACCAATTATTACATATATAAGTCGATAAAAGACTTGGTTTCTAAAATTACGACCTTGGCGCGTGGAGTTGGTATCAATGAAGAATTGGAATATACAGATCCGGTTACACTGAGCCGCTCATTGTTGACACGGACAGATATTGAGCAAACTTTTATCAAATAGTTGCCTTTTTATCATTTCATAACACTCGATAAAGAGGTTTTTACCCTCATTTACGTGAGATAGCAGCATGTATGTAAATATTTTCTTACTGTAAATCAGTACATTAATATGTATTGTTAAGGAAAAGGGTAATTTTTTTAAGAATATATTAGATTTTTTTATAATTTCGCGCCAATTTTTGTAATTTTTTATACCTTGTAATAATATTTTATTAATAAATGTTAATTTTATTTTACTAACTAAATTTTATATGATGAAAAAACGATTGCTTTTTTTCTTAATGACCTTGTTTTGTCTGAGCTTTTTAAAAGCGCAAACAGTTCAGACAACCAATGGAACGCTCACTCAGGGCTACATTCCAATGTACGTTTTATATGAATATTCTTACACTCAGCATATTGTTTTAAAGTCTGAGTTGGAGAATGGCGGTTGGAATAACACTTTCGATTCTATCACTAAATTGCGTTGGCATTGGGATGGAATCGGTAACTTTAACACAGCAAACACTTGGGAAATCTATTTGGGGAATACTTCCAAAACAGCTTTTTCGAGTACAACTGACTGGGTTGCTTTAGCTGATTTGACAGAAGTTTTTAATGGGGAAGTTACTTTCCCAACCAGTGCCGGATGGATTGAGGTTGAATTAGATCAACCCTTTGCCTATGATGGAGTGAATAACCTAGTTATTGCTGTTAATGAAACTGTTCCCGGATGGGGAACACCTTCTCCTAAGTTTATATCAACCAATGTGGGAGAAAGTAGAGGATTGTACAAATATCAGGACAGTTCACCCTTTTATCCGGCTACCCCCCCTATTGGAGTGGTAACTGCTGTTCTACCTAATCTACAGGTCTATTTTCAAGAAAGTTGCCCTTCACCAAACAATGTTCATTTAACTTCTGTTACATCCACAACTGCAACTATTGGATGGAATTTAGGCGATGAAGAAACAGGCTGGAATTTGGAATATCGTGAAGTGGGAGACGCCGATTGGACTTTAGTTTCAGGCTTAACTAGTATGACTTATCAAATTACTAACCTGACTCCCAATACACAGTACCAAGTTAGACTACAGTCGGATTGTGTTACTGAGCAAAGTAATTTTACTGCTCCTATTGCTTTTTATACCTCTCTCATTCCCGTTCAATTACCCTATTTTAATGATTTTGAAAATGCTGCTACATATTCAGATTTCCAATTGCTCAATGGTACGCAAACTAACCAATGGGTAATTTCCGGAGCTCCGAACGTAAATAATACCGATAATGGATCGTATGCTATGTATATTTCAAATGATCCTACTACTGATGCATGGGCATACAGTGCCGGAGCAACTGTTTCGCCCTCCCGTGTCTATGCATTTTGCGATGTTGAAGTTCCTGCCGGTGTTGCTGAGTTAAAACTAACTTTTGATTGGATTGCAAATGGAGCAAGTGCTACCAATGACTTTTTACGCGTTTATTGGATGCCCGTGAATGTTGAAGTGGTTCCGGGTCAAAATCCTCCCACTGTTGGTGGTGTTAATTATGACTGGGAAGCTCAAATTGGAAACCATACCAATGGGATAGGTGAACACTGGCTAAGTCAACAAACAACTTGGCAACAAGCTGAGTTTGTTATTAATACAACACAGTTCCCTAATTTAGCCGGAAATACCTGGCGTCTCTATTTCCACTGGAGAAATGGCACTGCTATTGCTGCACAACCCCCTGCAACAGTGGATAATATTTCTATTGAAGTTGTGGAGTGTCCTACACCATCGCAATTGACTATTTCCAATACAACTGCTACAACTGTTGACTTGGCATGGACAGAAAATGGTGATGCCACAAGCTGGTTTGTTGAGTATAAAAAATCAACAGAAGATACATGGGCATCAGAAATGGCTACCTCAAATCCTTATACCGTACAAAATTTGGAATCCTCGACAACATACCAATTCAGAGTTCAATCTAATTGTGGAACAGAACTTAGTCCATATACATCTGTTGTAAGTACAACTACTTTATGTGCTCCTGTAACAGTATTACCTTGGGATGATAGTTTTGAGTCGATTAGCTACGCCGGTACCTTACCACTATGTTGGGCTGCTACAAATTTTGGATCTGTTGTATATACACAAACTTCAAATGACAGTTATAACAGAATAGCACGTACCGGAACCAGAGCAGCCTACTTTAGATGGAACTGTAATGATCATATCTTCACTCCTGCATTTGAACTACAAGCAAACGTAAGTTATGACTTCTCTTTCTGGTATGTAACTGATGGCTGGAGTGGTTGGCAATCGCTAAAAGCCAATGTATATTCCGCTCAAACACCGGATTCTTTAATTTTACAGTTAGCCGAAGTTACGAATGTTACCAATATGACTTATCAAAAGTTAAAGGGAACTTTCACTCCTACAGAAGATGGTATATACTATTTTGGTACATTCTGTCAGGCAACCGGAGATCCATACTACTTAACAGTAGATGATTTTGTGGTATCTGAAACTCCAAGCTGTGTTGAACCTACTGATTTGACTGTAACTAATATTACTACTACCGGTGCGGAGATCAATTTTGTTCCTGTAGGAACCGATTATTTAGATTTTAAAGTAATGTGGAGAGTGGAAGGCGAACAAACATGGGAAGAAATTACCCTCAATGGTGTGACTACTTATCAACTTACTAACCTGACACCCAATACTCTTTATCAAATTCGTGTTGCGACCGATTGTTTAGACGGAAGTTATTCTGATTTTGTAGGAACCTCTTTCCGCACAGCATGTGCTGATATTGTAACTTTCCCTTATACCGAAAACTTTGATAATCATGGAACAGGTGAAGGTTCTTTCCCAACTTGCTGGAGCTATTTGACTAACTACACAAATCCTCCGACTTGTTCTTCTACATATAGTGTTTCATCTCCTAATTCTCTGTACGCATATTCCTACAACAATAGATACACCATTTTGATTGCTCCTAAGGTAGATGATTCTATCGATCTTTCAGATTTGCAAGTTTCATTCTATGCTCGTGGAGCGGAAAATCAGTATGTTCATTTGGGAGTAATTGAAGATCCTACTTCACCTAGCTCTTTTGTAACTATTCAATCTTTCCCGGTTTCATCATTCTTAGCTCAATATACCGGATATCTTGCTAATTATACCGGTACAAGTAAGTATGTGGCAATAAAAGTTGCCCCTACTACCTATGTAAGTTACTATTTTGATGATTTTGTTTTGGACTATGCGCCGGACTGTCCACCTGTTAGTAATATTGCTGTTAGCAATGTGGGTGCAACTTCAGCATTGGTTTCCTGGTCTCCTAATGGAACTCCCGATAGTTACAATGTAGAAGTTATACTTGCAGGTGATGCTACCGGAACACAATATACTACCAGTAACAATCACTATATATTAACCGGCTTAAATGAAGTAACCGACTACACTGTTTCGGTTTCTCCAAGTTGTTCCGGCGTTGCAGGACCTGCTGTTTCAACAACGTTCACTACAAATTGTGCTTTGGGTGGAGATGTGATTGTTGGAACACCGGAAGCGACCACCAATACAAGTGGACAATGTTTGCCTTGTCATACATATTATAACTATAGCTATTCACAGCAGATTTTTGATGCGGCTGAAGTGTCAGATATCGCTGATACTGTTCATGGAATTGCCTTCCAATACTTCTATGGTACCAATATTACAAGAAATATAGAAATCTACTTAGGACATACTGATCAGGCAACTTATACCGCTACTTCTGACTATGTACCGGGTGGTGCTTTTGTTAAGGTTTATGATGGATCTGTTGAATTTACCAATACCGGAGAAAATAATTGGCATTCTATTAACTTTACCACTCCTTTTGTTTATGATGCTGACAGTAACTTAGTAATAACTGTAATTGATAAAACCGGTAGTTATGTAAATGGTGTTTCAAAATTCAGAACACATGCTACCAATGAAACTAAAGCGATTGCTTTCTACCAAGATACAGGTAGTCCATATACTTTGATTCCTTCAGGCGGCAATAGTGCGATGTATGGAAATCGTAACAATGTTAAATTTATAACTCCTTGTCAAGTAGCTACTTGTTATCCTCCTAATCTTATTGCAGAGTATGTTGGTTCTTATAGTGTAGATTATCAAATTCTTCCGGTTGCATCTGAAAACTCCTGGGAGGTAGAGTATAAACTCAGTGAAGAAACCAATTGGACCTCTGTAGGAGTAGTCAATACAACAACAAACTCACTTACCAACCTGGCTCCTTATACTCAATATGACTTAAGAGTAAGATCTCTTTGCGGAACTTCAGACATGAGTATTTGGAAAGAAGTTAGTTTTACTACTCTAGCAGCGATTCCAGCTACTATTCCTTACTCCTGTGACTTTGAAAATCCTGTTGAAAATGCAGAATGGAGTTTTAAAAATAGCGGACAAACCAATCAATGGTATATCGGTAATGCATCCAATAACCCTGATGTAAATAATACAGTTGGAGGTGCAAATGCCCTTTATATCTCTAACGATGGTGGCGACACCTGGGCTTATACCGCAGGAGCAGATAATTATTCAAAATCATACGCATTTAGAGATTTTGTGATTCCTGCAACTGCAACTGAACTTCGTTTAACTATCGATTGGATTGCTAATGGTGCTGGGGCAAATGATATGCTTCGTTTGTTCTGGGTGTTACCCGATGCCAATATTAATGCCGGAGCTATTCCTGCAGGAACAGTCAATGTAGATGCTGCTTTAGCTACTTCCTATGGAACTTATGTGGATAATATTTCCCTTCAAGGTGTGACAGATTGGCAAGAGAGCTCTACTTTCACCATTAATAATACACAGTTCCCTAATTTTGCAGGTAAAACGTGGAGACTCTATTTTATGTGGAGAAATGATGTTACTACAGGCGATCAACAACCCCCTGCGGTAGTTGATAATATTACTCTCGAAGCTGTTACATGCCCAACTCCTTTCCAATTAGCAGCTACAACAGCAACTCAAAATTCAGTTACTTTGAGCTGGACTGAGACAGGTTATGCAACAACTTGGAATGTTGAGTATAAAAAAGCTTCAGAATCTACCTGGAGTGTGGTGCAAGCTTATGGAACTCCATTTGAAGTTCAAAACTTAGACCACTCAACTAACTACATGTTCCGTGTTCAATCAGATTGTGGTAATGGTGAGGTGAGTGGATACTCTAGTATTATTACAGAACAAACACTCTGTGCTCCTGTTGTAACTCTTCCTTGGGATGATAGCTTTGAGTCTATTACTGCGGCTGATGAGTTTCCCACATGCTGGCTTCCTACCGGGGTAATAGGAAAATTAAAAACTCAAATAGTGGATTATGGAATGATGAATAGAAATGCCAGAACAGGAACAAAATGTGCTTACTTTGTATATAGTGCCAATAACACACTTTATACTCCCGCTTTTGAGTTACAAGCAGGTGTAAGTTATGACTTCTCCTTCTGGTATGTAACTTGCGGAAATGAAGGTTGGACCACTTTACAAAGTGCTGTTTACTCATCTCAATCCTCTATAACACCATTGCAAGTTTTGACGACATTAAGTGAACCTGACAATCAACAATACGAATTGATGACCGGAACCTTTGTTCCTCAAACTGACGGGGTTTATTATTTTGGAGTTCACTGTGAAGCAACCTATAATCCTGCATTTTTAACAATGGATGATTTTTCAGTCTCTTTAACTCCGGATTGTGTAGTTCCTTCAAACTTAACAGCTACCAATGTAACTGCTCAAACTGCCG
Organism: Bacteroidota bacterium; assembly: GCA_029570835.1. Classification (GTDB taxonomy): domain Bacteria; phylum Bacteroidota; class Bacteroidia; order Bacteroidales; family WCHB1-69; genus UBA5429. The sequence goes on along the minus strand of JAKPTX010000170.1, from coordinate 27,219 downwards.
ATATAGACTGGACTGAAACCGGAGAAGCTACTCAATGGGAAATAGAATATGGAGAACAAGGCTTTACTCAAGGTACCATAGTACAAACTTATAGCCATCCTTATACATTGACCGGGCTCAATGATGCTACCACCTATGAGGTGCGCGTAAGAGCCGTTTGTGATGTGAATGAATCCAGTGCATGGTCTCCTAGAATTAGCTTCTTTACTCCTTGTTTACCAAGTGAGTTACCATTTACGGAGAATTTCTCAACGATGCCTCCATGTTGGTCACAAAGTTATTCCGGAGGATTAACATCCAATAGATGGTCACATTCTGGTGGTACTCAAGCCGGAGGAACTGCCGGAGAGATGAAAGCTTCATATACAGATGGAATTGGTGTATCACGTCTGATTTCTCCATTAATTCGCTTTAATAATGCAGCAGCGCTTGAATTCTCATTTAAGCACTATTATAATAATTTTGCAACCGGAGTTACAATTAAGCTACAATGTAGTCCTGACTTAACAACATGGACAGATCTTCCATTTTCTCACAATGGTGGGTCAATTCCTGCGACTACAGAAACAATTCAGTTTATTCCTATAGCTGATTCACTCTACTTTGCATGGGTAATCGATGGAGATCACTATGATATTAATGCTTGGTACGTAGATGATGTTTCTATTACTGCCATGGCGGCTTGTTTTACTCCCACCGGAATCAGCTATTCTAATGCTACCGGTACTGCAGTTGATATTGCATGGGTTGATCCTGCAACAGGTAACACTTGGGAAATAGAGTATGGTGCACAGGGCTTCACTCATGGTTCGGGTACAATTGTTCAAACTTCTACTAATCCTACTACAATTACAGGATTAACTGCATCAACTTGTTACGATTTCTATGTAAGAGCAATTTGTGGTCCCGGAGAGACAAGTAACTGGTCTTCAGTACAAACCTTCTGTACTGCTCAAACACCTATTAATGTGCCATTTACTATTGACTTTGAAACTCCATCAGAATTTGTTTTTGAAAATAATTCTTCAGGAGCCAATTGGTATGTTGGTGGTGTAGCGGGTGTGAACAATACAACCGGAGGTACCAGTGGACTATATGTATCCAGTGATAACGGAGTTACCAATGTTTATGATAATACTATCGGTGTAGTTTGGGCATATAGAGATATCTACTTTACTCCTTCTACATCTGACTATACTTTAACCTTTGACTGGAAATGTAATGGTGAAGTTTACGGTGTAACCGGATATGACTACTTTAGAGCTTATATCGGTACTCCTACAATTCCAGTTGCCACTACTACTAATACGATCATAGTGCCTACCGGAGCTACCGCACTGGGTGATATTTTGAATGAGCAAACTACTTGGCAGACTGCGTCATACACTTTAGCATCAGCTGATTACTCAGGTCAAACTATGAGACTCTATTTTGCCTGGACTAATGATGGTTCTACTCAAAATCAACCTCCGGCAGCCATTGATAACATCGCCATTACAAGCGATGGTATTGAAGAGTGTACAACTCCAACTAACTTGCAGGTAGCTAATGTGACTAACAACTCTGCAGAAGCAACCTGGATACCCGGAGGAACTGAAACTTCATGGCAAGTAGATTACAAGTTGGTATCTGCTACTAACTGGACAACCGCTACAGCTACTACCACTTCATATACAATGATCGGATTACAAAGTAATGCTCAGTATCATGTAAGAGTAAAAGCGATCTGTACATCTGGAGAGAGTGAGTTTACTGCACCTGTTACCTTTACAACCGGTGGCGGTACTGTTACATATACAATTACTGCTACAGCCGGTCCTAACGGAACCATTACTCCTTCAGGTGCTGTTACCGTTAATGAAGGTGCATCTCAAACCTTTACCTTTACTCCAAATGCAGGCTATCAAATTGATGCCGTGTTGGTGGATAATGTGCCGGTAACACCTGTTCCTACCTCTTATACATTTAACAATGTTCAGTCTGATCATACAATTCATGTTGATTTCACAGTAGGTATTACTGAAAATGAGCTATCACAATATGTTACTCTTTATCCTAACCCAACCCAATCATTCATCGATTTGAAATTAGATAGAGATTATTTAGGAACAACAGAGTGTCACATATATGATATGTATGGTAAGTTAATGCGTGTACTATCTGTTGAAGAAGAGATCACCACTATTGACGTGAGCGATTTTGCAGCAGGTGTTTATTTTGTACGCCTAACCACAGAACAAGGTCGGGTATCTAAACGCTTTGTAAAACAATAAAATTTAAAATCGACAAATCATAACGCAAAGGGCTGTTTCATAATGAAATGGCCCTTTTTTGAAGGCGGAAGGTTGAAGGCGGAAGGCGGAATTTTTTTTAATTACGAATTACGAATTACGAGCTGTTGATTCTAAATTCTACCTTCTAAATTTTAAATTTATTCATTCCGACTTTCGACTTTCGACTTTAATTTCATTTCTTATTTGGTATTTAAAAAAAATGGGGGGCAGACAAGGTTTTCCTATTTTGATATTTTAACTACCCCACTCTGGAAAGTTTTCCTTTTGGAAAATGGTTGGGACAATTACGAATTACGAATTACGACTCCTAAAATTAGGATTTAGAATTAATTATTCAGGTATTTCAAAACATAATAGGTTGATAATCAAATAGATCAATAGCAACATCCTTTAGGGCGTTGACTGAATAATTCCCCCAACCACCCAGGGCTTTAGCCCAAATTTATTATAATGCTATCCTTGAGTGGGTATTTTGATTATCAACAAGATATATTATAAAATAGGCAAAAAAATCAATTCTAAATTCTAAATTTAAGATTCCGAAATCCGAAATCATTCTTACTTCTACCTTCTACCTTCTTCCTTGTGAAACCGTAATTCGTAATTCGTAATTGATCCTGCATATCTAAAGAGGTTAATGTTGCCGAGTGGGGAAATAAATGTGCAACAAGGGAAGTATTGTCTGCCCCCCTTTTATTTTAATTTAAAAATACAAATCAAGAAATTAGAAGGCGAAAAAATGTCGAAAAATCAAAAAAAGTTAAAAAAATTATTAAAACTCGATTGTTAATAAAAAAAATTGTATATTTGCGGTTATTAAATCAGGCGATGATCTACTCAAAAAAAGTAGTAACTTACACCTATTAAAAAGAACCTTATTACATAGAAAACAACAACCTTTTATTATTAATTAAATCATAAAATTATGAACAAACGATTATTATTATTCTTGATGGCTTTGCTCTGTTTTGGCTTATCAAGTGCCCAAACGGTCCAAACGACCAATGGAACGGTTACACAAACCTACATTCCGCTGTACTCATATTACTCCTATTCCTACACTCAACATATTGTTTTAAAGTCCGAGTTGGAGAATGGCGGTTGGGATAATACCTTTGACTCCATTACCAAATTGCGCTGGCATTGGAGTGGAACCGGAAATCTAAACAATTCAACGAATTGGAAAGTCTATTTAGGAAACACATCCAAAACGGCTTTTTCAAGCTCAACCGATTGGGTTGCTTTGACTAATTTAACCCAAGTTTTTGATGGTAATATCACTATTCCGAGCAGTGCCGGATGGATTGAGATTGAATTAGACCAGGCATTTCAGTACGATGGAATAGATAACTTGGTTATTGCTGTCAATGAACTAACTCCCAGTTATTGTACTTATCCCGGTGCTGCTTTTACATCAACCAGTGTGGGGACGAGTAGAGGATTATACAAATATCAGGATAGTTCAAATCCTGATTTGAATAACCCTCCTTCCGGAACGACAACTGCTAATTTACCTAATGTGCAGATCTATTTTCGTGAAAGCTGTCCTTCACCGGGCAATATTCATTTGACTGCTGTTGGTTCTACAACTGCTACTGTTGCTTGGACCGCAGGTTATCAGGAAACAAGTTGGAATTTGGAATATCGTGAGTTGGGAGATGAGACTTGGATTCCGGTTACAAACTTAATTGACATGAGTTATGAGTTAACTAATCTTACTCCCAATACGCAGTATCAAGTTCGTCTTCAGTCGGATTGTGGTACCGAACAAAGTAGTTTTACTTTCCCCTTTACTTTTTATACTTCTCTTATTCCTGTTCAATTACCTTACTTTAATGATTTCGAAAATCCTGTAACACATTCCGATTTTCAGTTATTAAATGGTACTCAAACCAATCAATGGATTATCTCCAGTGCTACCGATGTAAACAATACGGAGTATGGTTCCTATGCTATGTATATTTCGAATGATCCTACTACTGATGCCTGGGCTTATACCAATACCACTTCTCGTGTGTACGCTTTTTGTGATGTTGAAGTTCCAACAGATGCTGCTGAGCTCAAGTTAACTTTTGACTGGATTGCCAACGGTGCCAGTGCTACCAGTGACTTTTTACGTGTGTATTGGATGCCGGTGAATGTTGAAGTGCTTCCGGGTCAGATTCCTCCCACTGTTGGCGGTGTTAACTATGACTTGCAAGCTCAAATCGGAAACTATACCGGTGGGGGAGGCTCACATTGGTTAAGTAAACAAACAACATGGCAGCAAGCCGAATTTGTTATTAATACAACCCAGTTTCCTGATTTAGCAGGAAATACCTGGCGTCTCTATTTCCATTGGAGAAATGGTACTTCTTCAGCTATGCAACCTCCTGCAACAGTGGATAATATCTCCCTTCAAGTTGTAGATTGTCCTACACCATCACAATTGGTGGCGTCTAATCCGACTACTACATCAGTTGACCTGGCATGGACAGAAAATGGAAATGCTGCTATATGGAATGTTGAGTATAAAAAACTTACTGAAGATACCTGGACACAGGAGACTTTTGTTATTGACAATCCTTATACCGTGCAAAATTTGGATCCTTCAACACCTTATCAATTCAGAGTTCAATCAGATTGTGGAACTGAGGTGAGTCCTTATACATTCCCTGTGACTATGGCTACTCAATGTGCAGCTATATCCACTTTCCCTTGGGAAGATAGCTTTGAATCTATTACAGCTGCAGATCAGTTTCCTCAGTGTTGGCTTGCGACCGGAACTTCAAACAAGTTAAGAACCGATATATCAGACTACGGACTTTATAATAGAAGAGCCAGGACCGGAACAGATTATGCTTATTTTGTATATGGTTGTAATAATACGCTCTTTACACCCGAATTTCAATTACAAGGGGGAGTAAGTTATGACTTTTCTTTCTGGTATGTAACCGATGGCTACAGCGGTTGGCAAACTTTAAAAGCTAACGTATACTCTGCCCAATCATCTGATTCTTTGATTCAACAGATAGCGGAAGCAACAACCCTGAATAATCAGACTTACCAAAGATTAAAAGGAACTTTTACTCCCACAGCTGATGGTACCTACTATTTTGGAGTTTATTGTCAATCCTCTACTGCTCCTTACTATTTGACAATGGATGACTTTATGGTTGCAGAATCAGCAACTTGTACTGAACCTACCGGTTTAACTGCAACAAATATTACTTCTACAAGTGCAGATATCAATTTTGTTCCAGCACAAGCAACGGATACGGAATTTAAATTGACCTGGAGAGTGGCTGATGCACCAACCTGGGAAGAAGAGGTGCTATATACAACTTCTTTTGAATTGACTCAGTTGACACCCAATACTTTTTATCAAGTGCGTGTTTTTACTGCTTGCTCGGATGGTACCTATTCAGATCATGCTGAAGTAACCTTCCGTACAGCATGTTCTGAGCTTACAGAAACAGATTTCCCATATACCGAAAATTTTGACACTTATGGATCAGGTAGCGGCTCCTTTCCTACTTGTTGGAACTATCTGACTACTTATAGTTCTGCTCCATACTGTTCCTCTTCGTACACTGTTTCTTCTCCATACTCCCTGTATGCGTATTCCTATCCGGGTCTTTACACCATTTTAATTGCTCCCGGAGTAGATGAAAATGTTGAATTGTCGGATCTACAAGTAACATTCTATGCTCGTGGTGCGTCCGGTGAGCAGGTTCACTTGGGTGTTATTGAAGATCCTACTTCAGCTGCCTCTTTTGTTCTTATTCAATCTTTTGATGTTACGAATGCACAACAACAATATACCGGATATCTTTCTAGTTACACAGGTACAGGGAAGCATGTAGCTTTAAGAGTTGCACCTATTACTAACTATACCAGTTATTATTTTGATAACTTTGTTATGGATTTTGCTCCGGACTGCTTACCGGTTAACGATCTTACTGTTAGCAATGTGGGCGCAACCTCAGCATTGGTTTCCTGGACTCCAAATGGAACTCCGGATTATTTTAACATCGAAGTTATAGCTGCAGGTGATCCTACAGGAATGCAATTTAATACCAGTGATAATCACTATATTTTAACAGGATTAACTGAGTTAACCAACTATACTGTTTCGGTAACTCCTGAGTGTTCCGGTGTTGAAGGACTTCCGGTTTCCAAAACGTTTGCCACAACTTGCGCTTTAGGTGGAGATGTAATTGTTGGAACACCGGGTGCAACTACCAGTACTAATGGAGAATATTTACCTACTTATACTTACTATAATTATTGTTATACACAACAAATTTTTGATGCGACTGAATTGTCTGATATTAGTGATTCTATATTTGGAATTGGATTCCAATACTTTATTGGAACTAACTATACAAGAAATCTAGAGATTCACTTGGGACATACTCTTCAAACAACCTATTCTTCCACCTCTAATTATGTACCGGGTACAAACTTTGTTAAAGTTTTTGACGGATCTGTTACTTTCACTAATACAGGAGAAAACAATTGGTTTGTATTTAATTTTACAACTCCTTTTATTTATGATTCCGATAGTAACTTAGTGGTAACTGTGATTGATAAAAGTGGTAACTGGGAAGGTTACGATCAAAAATTTAGAACTCACGCTACAACCGGAAATAAGGCAATCTATTTATACGATGATAACAATCAATTTACTTTAGCACCTTCAGGAGGTTATGGCAGTGCAGTGGCCTATCGTAGCAATGTTAAATTTGTAACACCTTGTCAAGAGGCTACTTGTTATCCACCCAATGTTATAGTGGATAATATCGGATCTACCGATGCGGATTTCCAAATCATTCCTTATGCTTCTGAAACCTCCTGGGAGGTAGAGTATAAACCCAGTGAAGAAACGGATTGGATTCCTTTCGGAACAGTAAATACAACAACCAATAATATTCCTAACTTAAATCCTTATACTCAATATGACCTGAGAGTACGATCCGTTTGTGGAACTACCGATATGAGTATCTGGAAGAGTGTTACCTTTATTACCAATACCACATATCCGGCTACTATCCCTTACACCTGTGATTTTGAGGATCCTACCGAAAATGCGGAATGGAGTTTCAAAAACAGCGGACAAACTAATAAATGGTACGTAGGAAATGCTTCAAATAATCCTGATGTGAATAACACGGTTGGAGGTGCAAATGCTCTTTATATTTCTAATGATGGTGGGGATACCTGGGCTTATACTGCCGGAACAGGTAATAACTCCAAATCGTATGCATTTAGAGATTTTGAAATTCCTGCTGAGGCAACTGAACTCCGTTTAACAATTGACTGGATTGCCAATGGTAATGGATTAGCTGATATGCTTCGTGTATTCTGGGTATCACCCGGTGCTAATATTAATGCCGGTGCTATTCCTCCGGGAGCCATAGATGTTGACTCTGCTTTAGCAACTTCTTATGGAACTCATGTGAATGATATTCACCTTCAAGGTGTTACAGATTGGCAAGAAACCACTACTTTCTATATTAAGAATACGCAGTTCCCTAACTTTGCAGGTAAAACATGGAGACTCTACTTCTTGTGGAGAAATGACGTGAGTTCAACAACTGCTCAACAACCCCCAGCAGTAGTGGATAACATCACTTTGGAAGCAGTTACTTGTCCTTCTCCATCCCAATTGTTAGCCCCAACAGCAACTGAAACTTCAGTTACCTTGAACTGGACTGAGAATGGTACAGCTACAATGTGGAATGTAGAGTACAAAAAGGTTACTGAGTCCACATGGAGTGTAACTCAAGCGTACAACACACCATTTGTAGTGGATAACTTAGACCACTCATCTAACTACGTATTCCGTGTTCAGGCAGATTGTGGAGGAGATGTGAGCGGGTATTCCAATATTGTAACAAAGAAAACCCTTTGTGCACCTATAACCGATCTTCCTTGGGATGATAGCTTTGAATCTATTACAACTGCCGGAGAACTTCCTCCATGTTGGTTGGCTTCCGGAACTTCAGGAAAATTCAGCACACAAATAACAAATTATGGTAGCTATAATAGAAATGCAAGAACCGGAACAAGAGCTGCTTATTTTTTGTATGGCTGTGATAACAGACTCTATACTCCCGGTATTCAATTACAAGGGGGAGTAAGTTATGATTTCTCTTTCTGGTATGTAACTGATGGATATTCCGGTTGGACTACATTACAAAGTGGAGTTTATACCTCTCAAACTTCAACTACACCAACTCAAGTGTTGGCAACAGTGAGTAATGCAAACAATACACAATACCAAATGATGACCGGTACATTTGTTCCTGCATCAGACGGAGTTTACTATTTTGGAGTTTATTGTCAAGCAACCACTTCTCCATGGTACTTAACAGTGGATGATTTTGCTGTGTATGAAACTCCTGATTGTGTAATGCCCGATAGTTTAGAGGCTTCCAATGTAACTTATACTTCCGTTGATTTGGAATGGACAGAAGAGGGAGATGCTACCGAGTGGGAAATAGAATATGGTGCTCCCGGATTTACTTCAGGGACAATAGTACCAGCTTATACTAATCCATTTACATTAACCGGTTTGAACCACTCTACAGCTTATGAGATTCGTGTAAGATCTGTATGTGCTGTGGATGATAATAGTATGTGGTCCTCCAGAGTGAGTATCTTTACTCCTTGTTTGGCATCAGTATTACCATTTTCAGAAGATTTCTCAACATTGCCCGGTTGTTGGACTCAAACCTACTCAGGCGGAGTATCATCAGGTGTATGGGGATATGATCCAACCGGTACGGAAGCGGGAGGAACTGCCGGAGAAATGGTGGCTCAATGGACAAATGGAGTTGGAGTAACACGTTTGATATCTCCATTAATTCGTTTTGATAACGTAGCGGCAGCTGAGTTGTCGTTTAAACACTATTATAATAACTTTGATCCCGGAGTGATACTTAAGGTACAGTGTAGTCCTGACCAAACAACATGGACAGACCTTTCATTCTCTCATTCTGGTTCCGATCTTGGTCCTACTACAGAAACACTTCAATTTGTTCCTATAGCCGATTCACTCTTTTTTGCATGGATGATTGATGGAGACCACTTTGATATTAACTATTGGCATATTGATGACGTTTCGATTGAAGAAACTTCAGGTTGTTTGACTCCTATTGGAATCAGCTATTCTAATGTTACCACTACTTCCGTTGATGTTGAGTGGGTTGATCCTACAACAGGTAATACATGGGAAATTGAGTATGGTGCATTGGGCTTTACTCAAGGTACCGGTACTGTTCTTGCAGTTACAACTAATCCTGCTACCATTACCGGATTAACTTCATCCACTTGTTATGATTTCTATGTTAGAGCTATTTGTGGTCCCGGAGAGGAAAGCAACTGGTCTCAAAAACAAACATTCTGTACTTCTCAAGTTCCTGAAAATACACCATTTACTATTGACTTTGAAACAGAATCAGGATTTACTTTTGCCAATAATCCTACCGGAAATAATTGGTATATCGGTAGTGCAACAGGAGTAAATAATACAACCGGTGGTAGCAATGGATTGTATATATCCAATGATAATGGTACTACAAATGCATATACTAGTACATCAACAGCAGTTTGGGCATTTAGAGATATCTATTTTACCCCTTCTACTGATGATTATACTTTAACCTTTGACTGGAAGTGTTATGGTGAAGGTAGCGGTTCATATCCATATGACTATTTTAATGTTTATATTGGTGCACCAGCTATGCCTGTTGCAGGTACCAGCATTGTAGTGCCTGCCGGTGCCACAGCATTGGCTACTGCTCTTAATCAGCAGACTACATGGCAACAAGCATCTTATACTTTACCTGTAGCAGATTATTCCGGTCAGACTATGAGACTCTACTTCTGCTGGAGAAATGATGGTTCTGTAGCTAATCAACCACCTGCAGCAATTGATAATATTGCAGTTTCTACCGCCGGTGGTCCTGTGGGTTGCGATACACCAACTAACCTGGCTATTTCCAATATCAGTGCAACCGGTGCTACAGCTACATGGGGCGGCACTGCAGCTTCATGGGTGTTTGAGTATAAAACAGCAGCAGCTACTACCTGGATTGTTCAAAATGTAACTACTCCAACCTATACCATGACCGGTTTACAACCTTCTACTGCGTATGAAGCAAGGGTTAAAGCAATCTGTGAAGATGGAGAAGAGAGTGCATATACTGCAATCGCTCCTTTCACAACTTCAGCTACACCTTGTATTACTCCAACTAATTTGCAGGTTACTAACGTAACAGACCAGTCTGCACTAGCTACCTGGACAGCAGGAGGAAATGAGACTTCATGGCAAGTGGATTACAAGTTGCTATCTTCATCTAACTGGACAACCGGTACGGCCACTACAACTTCATTTGCGATGACCGGATTACAAAGTAACTCTCAGTATCACGTGAGGGTGAAAGCAATCTGTACAACAGGAGAGAGTGCGTTTACTGAGCCTGTTACCTTTACAACCCTTGGTGGCACTGTTACTTACACTATTACTGCTACAGCAGGTCCTCATGGAACAATTACCCCATCCGGTGATGTTACTGTGAATCAGGGTGCATCTCAAACCTTTACCTTCACTCCGGAAGCAGGCTATCGAATTGATGTTGTGTTGGTAGATGGTGCGCCACAAGTACCTGTTCCTGAATCCTATACATTTGAGAATGTTCAAGCAAATCACACTATCCATGTCGATTTTGCTGAAGGTATTGCCGAGAATGAGTTATCACAATATGTAACACTCTATCCTAACCCAACCCAATCTCTCATTGACTTGAAGCTTGATAGGGATTACTTGGGAGCAACTGAGTGTCGTATCTATGATATGTACGGTAAGTTAATGCGTATTATGCCCATTGAAGAAGAGATCACAACAATTGATGTGAGCGATTTTGCAGCAGGTGTTTACTTTGTACGCTTAACTACAGAACAAGGTCAGGTATCTAAACGTTTTGTTAAAAAATAAGGTTTTGACCTGATATACAACGAATTCAAAGGGCTGTCTCATAATGAGATGGCCCTTTTTTGAAGGCGGAAGGTTGAAGGCGGAAGGCGGAAAAATTACGAATTACGAATTACGAATTACGACTCCTAAAATTAGGATTTAGAAATAATTATTCAGGTATTTCAAAACATAATAGGATGATAATCAATTATATCAATTGCCACGTCCCTTTAGGGCGTGGATAGGGATTAACCCCAGAACCCAAGGGCTTTAGCCCAAATTTATTATAATGTTAGCTTTAGAGGCTTAAATTAGGGAAATGCAATATCATTCCCAATTAATTCTAAATTCTACCTTCAAATTTCCACCTTGTATAATGTACCCTACGGGGTTTATTTGGCTCATAGGGGTCAACTTTGTGCTATAATCATGTCACCCTTCGGGGTTATTTAAAAGTCGGAAGTCGGAAGTCGAAATATTTTGAAACGAGAATGTAACTACCAGATAATCAATCAAATAATTCTAAATTCTAATTTCTAAATTCTAAATTTAAGATTCCGCCTTCCGCCTTCCGCCTTCACAAGGTTTTTCTCAAAAGGATAACATTCCAGAGTGGGGGATTTAAAAAAACAAAAGAGACACCTCAAATCCTGCCCCCCATTTATTTTTATTTCAAAAAAGAAAAAAATTAGAAATATCAAATAAATCATTTTTAAATACCCGATAATTAAGTAATTCTAAATTCTAAATTAATAAAATCCTATAATCTTTTAATCCTAAAAATCTTAGTCAAAATCCTCTCCTTTGGAGGGGAAGGGGAGATCGATTCCGAAATCCAAAATCAAGATGTTCGGATAGATTATTCTTTTTTTTGTTAAAAATTTAAAAAAGAAAGAGAGTGTATTGTTATTTTTTGTACATTTGTCAGTCGGGTTGCTCTTCCATAATCATAAAAAATATATAGAATGAAAACAGTAATCAAATCATTGGTATCACTGATTTTGCTTATTGCATTTTCAGTTGGTCTTCATGCTCAACAGGCTTATCGTTTAATGCATAACGATAGTAAAAAAATTCAGTTGAGATTGAATAGTACGACGTTAAGTAGCGTTGAAGTTAAAACAGAGTTGGGTAATTTTTCTCGATTAATGATGGATCAGTTTCACTCATCTGTACAGGTTGGGGATCCGGAACTGCCGACATTGGTGAAATTAATTGAGATTCCTCTTTGTGATGATATTGAATTGAGAGTTACTCCCGGGGAGTTTATCATTTATGATGCTGCGGCTCTGGATATTAGTTATCCTGTTTTTCCTGCACAACCCTCTTATGAAAAATCATACGAAGGTCCTATCACCTTGATTAAAAATGACAGTACCTATGAGCAGAATCGTTTTTTTGCGGCAGTTCCTTTGGTTACGGTTAATCCGATAGGTCAAATGCGAGATTATAACTTGGCAGAATTAACTTTTTCTCCTGTTTCTTATAATCCTGTTACAGAGCAGTTTAAAGTGTATCAGTCGGTAGAGGTGGAGATCCGTTTTGTGAATTCCAGACCGGAAGAAACGGCTGCTATGAAGAGGCTTTACAGCACTCCTATGATGGGTGTTCCGGCATCTCTTTTGATGAATCCGACTGACCCACAACCCGCAGAGTTGGAACACAATCCCATTAAAATGGTGATTGTTTCAGATCCTATGTTTGAGGCACAACTGGCTCCTTTTATTGAGTGGAAAAAACGGAAAGGGTTTATTGTAGATTTGGCTTTGACCAGCAATCCTAATGTAGGTACAACAACCACTACCATTAAAAACTATTTGCAAGCGCAATATGATAATGCTACGGAAACTGATCCTGCTCCCACTTTTGTTCTTTTTGTGGGCGATGTGGCACAGATCCCCACCTTTCAAGGTGCAACAGGTATTCACGTAACAGATCTCTATTATGTTACTTATACCGCGGGTGATTATCTTCCGGATGCCTATTATGGTCGTTTTTCTGCTAACAATGCTGCTCAGCTGGCACCTCAATTGGAGAAAACCTTAATGTATGAAATGTACACCATGCCGGACCCTACCTATTTGGATGATGCGGTTTTGGTTGCCGGTACCGATGATTATTGGTCACCAACTCATGCTAACGGACAAGTGAATTATTTGTCCGATAACTATATAAATACCGGTTATGGTTATTCTAATATCTACAAACACCTCTATCCGGCCACTTCTCAAGCAGCATTAATTCGTCAAAAGATTGGTAATGGAGTGGGTTTTGCGAACTATACGGCACATTGTACTTCTGCAGGCTGGTCTGATCCCTCTTTTGAAATTCATCATGTGTCAAGTATGAATAATGAGAATAAGTATGGATTGATAATTGGTAACTGTTGTCAGTCGGGTATGTTTGATAATTCGGCTTGTTTTGCAGAAATGTTACTGAGAGCGGATAAAAAAGGAGCCATGGCTTATATTGGAGCATCCAATAGCACCTATTGGAATGAGGATTTTTATTGGACTGTGGGTTTGAGATCTATAATCAATGCAAATCCTACTTATCAACCGAATAATTTAGGCGCTTATGATCGTCTTTTCCACACTCATAATGAGGATCACAGTGAGTGGATGGTTTCCAATATGGCGATTTGTAAAGCGGGAAATTTAGCTGTACAATCTTCAACATCCGGACGTAAAAAGTATTATTGGGAGGTATACCACCTGTTTGGTGATCCTTCGGTAATTTCATACCTTACTCAGCCTGATGAGATGAATGTTACGGCTCCGACGGTTTTGACTACAGGAATCAGTAGTATGTCATTGACAGCCGCACCTTATGCCTATGTGGCATTAGTGAAAAATGGCGTTTTGATTGGAGCCAATTTTGCCGATGCAATCGGTACAGTAACTTTGACATTTGATCCGTTGACAGAGACCGGAGAGTATGAGTTGGCAGCATGGGGACAAAACTATCAACAATATTTTGATACAATTAATGTGATAGATCCCTCAGGTGCAGGTTGTTTAACTCCTATTGGAATTACCTATTCCGGTGTTACGACCACTTCAGTTGATATTGAGTGGGTTGATCTTGTAACAGCAAATTCATGGAAAATTGAATATGGTGTGTCGGGCTTTACACAAGGGACAGGCACTGTAGTTCAAGTTACCACTAATCCTGCTACAATTACCGGATTAGCTGCAGCAACCGATTACGATTTCTACTTAAAAGCCGTTTGTGCTCCCGGTGAGGAAAGCAATTGGTCTCAAAAACAAACTTTCCGTACAAATCAAATCCCCGTTAATGTGCCATTTACTATTGACTTTGAAACGGAATCGGGATTTAGTTTCGTTAATAATCCTTCCGGAGTTAATTGGTATATAGGTAGTGCAACAGGAGTGAATAATACAACCGGTGGTAATAATGGATTATACATATCCGGTGATAATGGAGTTACTAATATGTATGATAATACTCCGGGCGTAGTTTGGGCATACAGAGATATTTATTTTACTCCTTCCGGAACTGATTATGTTTTAACCTTTGATTGGAAATGCTTGGGAGAAGAGTATTTTGATTATTTTAATCTTTATATCGGTCCTCCTTCTCAACCTGTTGCTAGTGGTACCGGTACGATTATGGTGCCTGAGGGAGCAACACCTTTGGCGACAATGATGGGTCAGCAGAATTCATGGACGGAAGCATCATACATTTTATATTCGTATGAATATTCAGGTCAAACTCAAAGGCTTTATTTTTGCTGGAAAAATAATGGTTCTACGGTGAATCAACCCCCTGTAGCGATTGATAATATTACTTTGAAAGTAGTTTCCTGTTTTACTCCTTTATATTTGTACCCCTACGATGAAACTGCAAATTCGGTTACTTTAGATTGGTATGAGATGGGTGATGCTACAGCATGGGAGATAGAGTACGGTGCTCCCGGGTTTACCACAGGGACCATAGTATCAGCTCCCACCAATCCTTTTACATTGACCGGTCTCAATACCTACACAGCCTATGAAGCTCGTGTGAGAGCCGTATGTGATGTTGATGACTATAGTACGTGGTCAGAGAGAATGGATTTCGTTACTGGTTGTGGGACATTAGATTTACCATTCTTCGATGATTTTACATATTCCCCTGATTGTTGGACACAAACCTATTCGGGAGGAATTACATCAGAGAGATGGTGGCATTCCTGGAATGGAACTCAAGCCGGGGGAAGTGCCGGAGAGTTTCAATGCAATTGGACAAATGCAGTTGGAGTATCACGTTTGATCTCTCCATTAATTCGATTTGATAATGTGGCAGCGGGTGAACTGTCATTCAAACATTACTACAACAATGCTACTCCCGGAGTTATCCTCAAGTTACAATGTAGTCCTGACCTGGTAACATGGACAGATCTTTCATTTTCTCATTCAGGTGGGTCAATTTCTGCTACTACAGAAGTCGTCCAGTTTGTTCCTTTAGCTGATTCACTCTATTTTGCATGGATGATTGATGGGGATCATTATAGCATTAACTATTGGTATATTGATGATGTTTCCATTATTGAACTATCAGGTTGTTTGATGCCTACTCAGGTTAGCTACTCTAATGTTTCGGCTACTTCGGTTACTTTAGACTGGAATGAGAATGGTACTGCCACAGAGTGGGAGGTAGAGTATGGTGCTCCCGGGTTTACTACAGGTACTATAGTAACGGCTTCCACTAAGCCATTTACATTAACCGGGCTCAATCACTCTACAATGTATGAGGTTCGTGTTAGGGCTGTATGTAATGCTAATGAGTACAGTACTTGGTCCTCCAGAGTTAGTTTTCCCACCCTTTGTTTGGCAACTGAATTACCATTTTTGGAGGATTTTACAACTGCTCCTATTTGTTGGACGCAAACCTACTCGGGAGGAATTTCATCGAACAGATGGTCTCATATTCCGGATGGCACTCAAGCCGGAGGAACTGCCGGTGAAATGAGAGCTACCTACGCATATGGAGTTGGAGTATCAAGATTGATTTCTCCACTCATTCGCTTTGATAATGCAGCAGCGGCTGAACTGATATTTAAACACCATTATAATAACTATATTCCCGGGGTTATACTTAAAGTACAGTGTAGTCCGGACTTAGTAACCTGGACAGATCTTTCATTTTCTCATTCAGGCGGTACAATTTTTGCGACTACGGAGGTGGTTCAGTTTATTCCTGTGGCCGATTCACTCTACTTTGCGTGGATGGTTGATGGAAATCACGATCATATGAATTTTTGGTTTCTTGATGACATCTCCATCACTGCAATGTCGCCTTGCTTCACTCCCACGGCAATCAATTATTATAATGTTACCACTAGTTCGGTTGACATTGGGTGGGCTAATCCTATGACAGCTGTTTCGTGGGAAATTGAATATGGTGAGTCAGGTTTCACTCAAGGTACCGGTACAATTCTTCCAACTACAACTAACCCTATTACCATCACCGGATTAACTCAATCAACTTGTTATGATTTTTATGTAAGGGCTATTTGTACTCCCGGAGAGGTGAGCAACTGGTCTCTAAAACGTACTTTCTGTACTTCTCAAATCCCTGCCGATGTACCTTTTGTTATTGACTTTGAAACGGAATCCGGATTTGAATTTGTAAATAATCCTTTCGGTTCTAATTGGTATATTGGTAACGCACCGGATGTAAATAATACCACCGATGGTAGTCATGGATTATACATCTCAAGTGATGAAGGAGCCACAAACAGTTATGATAATCTTAGTGCCGTAGTTTGGGCGTATAGAGATATCTACTTTACTCCTTCCGTGTCTGATTATACTTTAAGTTTTGATTGGAAGTGTTACGGTGAAACTCGCTTTTGGAGTGCGTATGACTACTTTAATGTGTATATTGGTACTCCTTCTTTATCTGAAGCTAATTTTACCGGAACAATTACAGTTCCTTCCGGTGCCACAGTATTGGATAGTTATTTGAATAATCAAACTACGTGGCAGGATACGTCTTATATCTTACCGGTAGCTGATTACTCCGGTCAAATTAAGAGACTCTATTTCTGTTGGAGAAATAATAGTGATAGAAAATATCTACCCCCTGCAGCGATTGATAATATTGAAGTTACCAGTACCGGTATTGTGGATTGTTTCTCTCCAACTAATTTGTCTATTTCTAATATTAGTCCAACCGGTGCCATAGCTACCTGGACAGCAGGAGGCGCCGAAACTTCTTGGCAAATTGAATACAAAACGGCGGAAACAATTACATGGACAACCCAAGTTGTTACTACTTCAACCTATTCCATGACCGGTTTACAACCCTCTACTAATTATCAGGTAAGGGTTAAATCGTTGTGTGATGCCGGGGTAGTGAGTCCCTATACTTCGGTTGTCTCATTCACTACTCTGGCGCCTTCTTGTGTTGCTCCAACCAATTTGGCTATTTCTAATATTAGTTCAACCGGAGCTACAGCAACCTGGACAGCGGGTGGTTCTGAAACCTCCTGGCATATTGAGTATAAAACAGCTGCAGCTACCAATTGGACAGTTCAAGCTGTTACTACTCCGAACTACACCATGACCGGTTTAGAATCCTCTACTAATTATCAGGTAAGGGTTAGATCGTTGTGTGATGCCGGAGTAGTGAGTCCTTATACTGCAGTTGTCTCATTCACTACTTTGGCACCACCCTGTGTTGCCCCAATCAATTTGGCTATTTCCAATATTAGCTCAACCGGAGCTACTGCAACCTGGACAGCGGGCGGCTCAGAAACCTCCTGGCAAATTGAGTATAAAACTGCCGCAGCAACTACTTGGACAACTCAAGTTGTTCATACTCCAACTTATACTATGACCGGATTACAGCCCTCTACAACTTATGAGGTACGGGTTAAATCATTGTGTGGTACCAACGTAGAGAGTCCATACACAACTATTGTTCCTTTCACTACTTCCGCTCCACCTTGTGTTGCTCCAACCAATTTGGCTATTTCCAATATCAGTTCAACCGGAGCCACAGCCACTTGGACAGCGGGAAGTTCTGAAACCTCTTGGCAAATTGAGTACAAGACAGCGGTAGCTACCACTTGGACAACCCAAGTTGTTAATACTCCAACTTATACCATGATCGGATTACAGCCTTCTACAGACTATGAGGTTAAGGTTAAATCGTTGTGTGATGGTGGAGCGGAGAGTGATTATACTGATCCTGTACCCTTTACAACAGATGCTATTCCTACATATACTATCACTGCAACAGCAGGTCCTCATGGAACAATTACCCCATCCGGTGATGTTACTGTGAATCAGGGTGCATCTCAAACCTTCACTTTCACTCCGGAAGCAGGCTATCTAATTGATGTTGTGTTAGTGGACAATGTGCCCCAAATACCTGTTCCTGAATCCTATACATTTGAGAATATTCAAGCAAATCACACCATTCATGTTGATTTCGCAGAAGGTATTACTGAGAATGAGTTGTCGCAATATGTAACACTCTATCCTAACCCAACCCAATCTCTCATTGACTTGAAATTAGACAGAGATTACTTAGGAACAACAGA
Source organism: Bacteroidota bacterium (assembly GCA_029570835.1). Classification (GTDB taxonomy): domain Bacteria; phylum Bacteroidota; class Bacteroidia; order Bacteroidales; family WCHB1-69; genus UBA5429. The sequence goes on along the minus strand of JAKPTX010000170.1, from coordinate 8,408 downwards.
GTGTCGTATCTACGATATGTACGGTAAATTAATGCTTATTTTACCTATCGAGGAGGATATCACAACGATTGATGTGAGCGATTTTGCAGCAGGAGTTTACTTTGTACGCTTAACTACTGAACAAGGTCAGGTATCTAAACGGTTTGTGAAACAATAGCGTTTAGAGGTGATTTTTTTGTCTTTATTTTGGAAATAAAAAATTAAGGGGGCAGGATATCCGCCCCTTTTTTGATTTCCTATTTTCCCACTCTGGAACGAATCTGAAATCCGAAATCATTCCGCCTTCCGCCCTCCGCCCTCCGCCTTCACAAGGTTTTTCTCAAAAGGATAACATTCCAGAGTGGGGTAGTGAAATAACAAAAGAGGAATCCCCATTCTGCCCCCCCTTTTTTTCTATTTCAAAAAGAAGATAAAAAATAAAAATGGCACAAGAAAAAGTTTATCAAGAGTAAAAGTTGTCCAAATCCCCTCCTTTGGAGGGGGAAGGGGAGGTCGATTCCGAAATCCGAAATCAAAATGTGTATGGATAAGTTTTTTTCTAACAAATGTTAAAAAAAAGACCTAAAAAGTAACTTTTTAGATTGAAAGTGATACAGAAACTTAAAGGAGAAATTTGGTACCCCTTTTTTTGTTAAAAATTTTAAAAAGTGAAAGAGTATATTGTTATTTTTTGTACATTCGTCAGTTGTTTCAGTCTTCTATAATCATAAAAAATATACCATAATGAAAACGGTACTCAAATCATTGGTGTCGCTGATTTTGCTCATTGCATTTTCAGTAGTTTTACATGCTCAACAACCTTATCGTTTAATGCAAAACGATAGTGAAAAGATTCGGTTGAGACTGAATAGTACAACGCTAAATAGCGTTGAAGTCAAAACAGAAGCTGGTTATTTTTCTCGCTTAATGATGGATCAGTTTCATTCATCAGTTCAGGTTGGGGATCCGGAACTACCAACTTTGGTAAAATTGATAGAGATTCCTCTTTGTAGTGACATAGAGTTGAGAGTTACTCCCGGGGAGTTTACTATTTACAATGCTGTAGATTTGGATATAAATTATCCTGTTTTTCCTGCACAACCCTCTTATTCAAAATCATACGAAGGTCCTATCACCTTGATCAAAAATGATAGTACTTATGAGCAGAATCAGTTTTTTGCGGCAGCTCCTTTGGTAACGGTGAAACCGATAGGTCAAATGCGAGATTACAATTTGGCAGAATTGACTTTTTCTCCCGTTTCTTATAATCCTGTGACCGGACAGTTGAAAGTGTATCAGTCGGTAGAGGTGGAGATCCGTTTTGTGAATTCCAGACCGGAAGAAACGGCTGCCATGAAGAGAGTGTACGGTACCCCTATGATGAGTATTCCGGGATCCCTTTTGATGAATCCACCTGCACCACAATCTGCAGAAATGAATCATACTCCTATTAAGATGGTTATTGTTTCTCATCCCATATTTGAGACACAATTGGCACCTTATATTGAGTGGAAAAAACGCAAAGGGTTTATTGTAGATTTGGCATTGACCAGCAATCCCAATGTGGGTACAACAACAGCAACTATTAAAAACTATTTAAAGGCACAATACGATAATGCTACTGACACTGATCCTGCTCCTACTTTTGTTCTTTTTGTTGGTGATGTGGCACAAGTCCCAACATTTCAAGGTGTAACAGACGATCATGTAACAGATCTCTATTATGTTACTTTTACAGATGGTGATTATCTTCCTGATGCCTACTATGGTCGTTTTTCTGCAACTAATAGTACTGAACTGGCACCTCAATTGGAGAAGACATTAATGTATGAAATGTTTACCATGCCGGATCCAACCTATTTGGATGATGCGGTTTTGGTTGCCGGTACTGATAACAATTGGTCACTAACTCATGCTAACGGACAAGTGAATTACTTGTCAGATAATTATATTAATACCGGTTATGGCTACTCTAATATTTACAAACACCTCTATCCGGCTTCTCTTCAAGCAGCATTGATTCGTCAGGAGATTGGGAATGGTGTGGGTTTTGCAAACTATTCGGCACATTGTAGTCCTGCAGGCTGGGGTGATCCTGCTTTTACGACTCAACATGTACCTGCTATGAATAATGAGAATAAATACGGATTAATGATAGGTAACTGTTGTCAGTCGGGTATGTTTAACAATTCGGTTTGTTTTGGAGAAGCGTTGTTGAGAGCGGATAAAAAAGGTGCTATGGCTTATATTGGAGCTTCCAATTATACCTATTGGAATGAGGATTTTTATTGGGCTGTGGGCTTAAGAGCTACCGTTACCGCAAATCCTGTTTATCAGTCGAACAATTTGGGGGCTTATGACCGTCTTTTCCATACTCATGATGAGGATTATAATGAGTGGATGGTTTCCAATATGGGAATTTGTCAGGCCGGAAACTTAGCAGTGCAATCCTCAACATCTGAACGTAAGAAGTATTATTGGGAAGTATACCATCTGTTTGGAGATCCTTCAGTGATTTCTTACCTCACTCAGCCTGAAGTGATGGATGTTACAGCTCCGGAAGTTCTGACTGTAGGAATCAGTAGTTTGCCTTTGACAGTCGCACCTTACGCTTATGTGGCATTAGTGAAAGATGGTGTATTGATTGGGGCCAACTTTGCTGATGGAACCGGAGCAGTAACTTTGACGTTTAATCCATTGACAGAGACCGGAGAGTATGAGTTGGCAGCTTGGGGACAAAATTATCAACAATATTTTGATACAATTAATGTGATTGATCCATCAGGTGCAGGTTGTTTAGCTCCTATTGGAATTACTTGTACTAATGCTACGAATACTTCAATGGCTATTGACTGGGTTTATCTCGTAACAGCTAACTCGTGGAAAATTGAATATGGTGTATCAGGCTTTACACAAGGGACCGGCACAGTAGTTCAAGTTACTGCCCATCCTGCTACAATTATCGGATTAACAGCATCAACATGTTATGATTTTTATGTACAACCTATTTGTGCCTCCAGTGGTCCAGGTGATTGGTCTCAGAAACAAACTTTCTGTACTCATCAAATACCCCTTAATGTACCATTTACTATCGATTTTGAGACACCGTCAGGATTTGGTTTTGCAAATAATCCTTCCGGAGCTAATTGGTATATCGGAAATGCGACAGGAGTAAATAATACGACGGGTGGTAATCATGGATTGTATATATCCGGTGATAATGGAAATATTAATATGTATGATAATACTCCGGGTGTAGTTTGGGCGTATAGAGATGTGTATTTTACTCCTTCTACGATTGACTACGTTCTAACCTTTGACTGGAAGTGTCTTGGAGAAGAGTATTTTGATTATTTCAATCTCTATATCGGTTCTCCTGCTCAACCTGTTGCCGATAATACGGGTACGATCACAATGCCTGCCGGTGCTACAGCATTGGCTACATTTATGGGGTTGCAGGATTCATGGCGGGAAGCATCTTATATCTTATCGGCGGCAGATTATTCCGGTCAAACTAAGAGACTTTACTTTTGCTGGAAAAACAATGATTCTGTCGTAAATCAACCTCCTGCAGCGATTGATAATATTAGATTAAAAGTGCTTTCTTGTTTTTCTCCTTCTGAATTAGTAGCTTCAACAATAACCGGAAATTCAGTTACTTTGGTATGGAATGAGAATAGTTCTGCTACGGCGTGGGAGGTAGAGTATGGTGCTCCCGGATTTATTATAGGTACCGTAGTGCAGGCTGGAACTAACCCATTTATATTGACCGGTCTCAATCCCTACACACCCTACGAGGTTCGTGTAAGAGCTGTTTGTAATGTTAATGACTATAGTATGTGGTCCTCTAGAATTAATTTTACTACTGCTTGCGGGACATTCGAGTTGCCATTTTTTGATGATTTCTCAATTTCTCCTGCTTGTTGGACTCAAACCTATTCAGGAGGAGTTACATCAAATAGATGGGAATATATCTCGAATGGTACTTTTGCCGGAGGAACCGCCGGAGAGATGAGAGCCAGGTATGTGACCGGAACAGGAGTATCGCGTTTAATATCTCCATTAGTTCGATTTAATAATGCAACAGCGGCTGAGCTGTCATTTAAACACTATTATATCAATGATGGTCCGGGAGTTACGATTAAATTACAGTGTAGTCCGGATTTAGTAACATGGACTGACCTTCCATTTTCTCATTCAGGCGGTAATATTAATCCCACTACAGAATTGGTTCAGTTTGTTCCTATGGCTGATTCACTCTATTTTGCTTGGGTAATTGACGGAAATCATTATAATATCTACTATTGGTTCATTGATGATGTTTCTATTACATCAGGTTGTTTGACACCTGTTGAAGTGAGCTTTTCCAATATTACGACTACTTCTGTTGATATAGAGTGGGTTGATTTTATAGCGGGTAATGCGTGGGAGGTAGAGTATGGTACTCCCGGGTTTACTTCAGGTACCATAGTACCGGTTTCTACTATCCCATTCACATTGACCGGGCTTGATCACTCAACAATCTATGAGGTTCGTGTGAGGAATATATGTGGTGATAATGAACACGGTCCGTGGTCCTCTAGAGTTCGTTTTGTTACTACTTGTTTGTCGAAAGAGTTACCATTTTTAGAGGATTTCTCAGCTCCGCCTGCTTGTTGGACGCAGACCTATTCAGGAGGAATTACATCAGAAAGATGGTCCCATTTCCCGTATAGTACTATCACCGGAGGAACAGACGCCGGTGAGATGAGAGCAACGTGGGTAAATGAAACAGGAGTATCGCGTTTGATCTCTCCTTTAATTCGCTTTGATGATGTAGTAGCAGCAGAGTTGTCATTCAGGCATTATTATAGCAATGATGTTCCCGGAGTTGTACTTAAAGTACAGTGTAGTTCGGACTTAGAAACATGGACAGATCTTTCCTTTTCTCATTCAGGTGGGTCAATTCCTGCTATTACACAAATAATTCAGTTTATTCCTATGGCTGATTCACTCTATTTTGCCTGGGTTATTGATGGTAATCATTATAGCATAAACTATTGGTATATTGATGATGTTTCCATTATTGAAACATCAGGTTGTATGTTCCCTACTGAAATTACTTATTCAAATGTTACGACTACTACTGTTGATATTGGGTGGGTTGATCCTGCAATAGGTAATACGTGGGAGGTAGAGTATGGTATTCCCGGGTTTACTTCAGGTACTGTGGTACCGGCTTCTACTAATTCGATTACATTGACCGGTCTTAATCACTCTACAACTTACGAATTTCGTGTGAGAACCATTTGTGATGTTAATGATTACAGCACATGGTCTATGAGAGTTAGTTTCTCTACTCTTTGTTCGGCAACAGAGTTGCCATTTTTAGAGGATTTCTCAACTTTACCTCTTTGTTGGGGGCAGACTTATTCGGGAGGAATTACATCAGATGTATGGGGATATGATCCGGGTGGTATGGAAGCCGGAGGAAGTGCCGGAGAATTAGTAGCTGTGTGGACAGATGGAGTTGGAGTAACACGTTTAATCTCTCCGTTAATTCGTTTAAATGACGTAGTAGGGCTTGAACTGTCGTTTAAACACTATTACGACAATGATAACCCCGGAGTTTTGCTTAAGGTACAATGTAGTCCGGACTTAGAAACATGGACAGACCTTCCTTTCTCTCATTCAGGTGGAGATATTGCTGCTACTACAGAAATAATTCAGTTTGTTCCCATAGAAGATTCACTCTACTTCGCATGGGTAATGGATGGAGACCATTATGATATTCACTATTGGCATATTGATGATGTTTCTATTATTGAAAAAATAGTTTGTGTAACTCCTGTTGGAGTTTCTTATTCTAATGTTACGCCCACTTCCGTTGATATTGAGTGGGTCGACCCTGCAATAGGCAATACGTGGGAAGTAGAGTATGGTGCTCCCGGATTTATTTCAGGTACTGTAGTGCAAGCTAGTACTAATCCATTTACATTGACCGGTCTTAATCACTCCACAGCTTACGAGTTTCGTGTGAGAGCTGTATGTGGTGTTGATGAGTACAGTATGTGGTCTTCCAGAGTTAGTTTCGTTACTACTTGTTTGGCGACAGAGTTACCATTTTTAGAGGATTTCTCAGCTCCACCTGCTTGTTGGACACAAACCTACTCAGGAGAAATTACATCAGATAGATGGGACTATTCTCCATATGGTACTGATGCCGGAGGAGATGCCGGAGAGATGGTGGGCTCGTGGATAAACGGAGTGGGAGTGTCACGGTTGATTTCTCCATTGATTAGTTTTGATAATGTAGCGGCGGCTGAGTTGTCATTCAAACATTACTATGATTATTTTAGTTCCGGAGTTACGATTAAGTTACAGTGTAGTCCGGATTTACTAACATGGACAGATCTTTCATTTTCTCACTCAAGTGGTGATATTTTTGCTACTACAGAAATAATTCAGTTTGTTCCTATAGCCGATTCACTCTATTTTGCATGGGTGGTTGATGGAGATCATTACAGTTTTGATAATTGGTATATTGATGATGTTTCTATTATTTCAGGTTGTTTAACTCCTCTCGAAGTTAGTTGTTCTAATGTTACATCTAATTCAGTTGATATTGAGTGGGTTGATCATACAGTAGGTAATACATGGGAAATAGAGTATGGCGAATCGGGTTTTACTCAAGGTACCGGTACTACAGTTCAAACTACTACCCATCCTGTTACAATTAGCGGATTAACTGCATTAACTTGTTATGACGTTTATGTAAAAGCTATTTGTGCTCCCGGAGAAGAAAGCAATTGGTCTCTAAAACGAACTTTCTGTACTTCTCAAAATCCTGTTGAGGTACCATTTATGATCGACTTTGAAACGGAATCAGGGTTTGAATTTGCTAATAATCCTTCCGGAAATAATTGGTATGTTGGTAATGCAGCGGGAGTGAATAATACACCCGGAGGTAGTAACGGATTATATGTATCCAGTGATGGTGGAACTACGAATATTTATAATAATACCAATGCTGTAGTTTGGGCATATAGAGATATCTATTTTACTCCTTCTACATCTGATTACACTTTAACCTTTGACTGGAAGTGTCGAGGTGAAAGATTGAGCGGAACTTCATATGACTACTTTAATGTGTACATTGGGATTCCTGCTCTACCTGTTGCTAGAACCACCTCAACGATTATGGTGCCTGCCGGTGCTACAGCATTAGCTACACGATTGAATCAACAGACTTCGTGGCAGGAAGCATCTTATACACTACCGTTTGCTGACTATTCCGGTCAAACTATGAGACTCTACTTCTGCTGGAGAAATGATTATTCAGGGGCATATCAACCCCCCGCAGCGATTGATAATATTGAAGTTACTAGTAATGGTATCACAACTTGTTTATCACCAATCAATTTGGCTATCTCCAATATTAGTTCAACCGGAGCTACAGCCACCTGGACAGCGGGCGGCTCTGAAACCTCCTGGCAAATTGAGTACAAGACAGCGGCAGCTACTAGTTGGACAACTCAAGTTGCTAATACTGCAACTTATACCATAACCGGGTTACAGCCTTCTACAACTTATCAGGTAAGGGTTAAATCGTTATGTGGTACTAACGTAGAGAGTCCATACACAACTGTTGTTACTTTTACTACTGCTGCACCTCCATGTGTTACACCAACCAATTTGACAATTTCCAATATCAGCTCAACCGGAGCCACAGCAACCTGGACAGCGGGAGGATCAGAAACCTCTTGGCAAATTGAGTATAAAACAGCAGCAGCCACCAGCTGGACAACCCAAGTTGTTAATACTCCAACTTATACCATGACCGGATTACAGCCTTCTACAGCTTATCAGGTACGGGTTAAATCATTGTGTGGTACTAACGTAGAGAGTCCGTACACAACTGTTGTTACTTTCACTACTTCCGCTCCACCTTGTGTTGCTCCAATCAATTTGGCTATCTCCAATATTAGCTCAACTGAGGCTACAGCAACCTGGACAGCCGGCGGTTCTGAAACCTCCTGGCAAGTTGAGTATAAGACAACAACAGCTACTAGCTGGACCACCCAGACTGTTACTAATCCAACTTATACCATGACCGGTTTACAACCTTCTACAGACTACGAGGTCAAGGTTAAATCGTTATGTGGTACCAGTGTAGAAAGTCCATACACAACTGTTGTTACTTTCACCACTTCGGCACCACCTTGTGTTGCTCCAATCAATTTGGCTATCTCCAATATTAGCTCAACTGAGGCTACAGCTACCTGGACAGCGGGAGGATCAGAAACCTCTTGGCAAATTGAGTATAAAACAGCAGCAGCCACCAGCTGGACAACTCAAGTTGTTAATACTGCAACTTATACCATGACCGGTTTGCAACCCTCTACAGTTTACGAGGTCAAGGTTAAATCGTTGTGTGATGCCGGTGCAGA
>JAKPTX010000130.1 GCA_029570835.1 Bacteroidota bacterium | reverse complement strand
CCTCCTGAAGATTATCTTTAATTAATAAGCCTTCCGGCATTACAACCGGAAGGCTTGGCATTTTCAAAAAATGTAGCTTTAGTTTATCTCGACCTCTTTCAGGTTAGCTCTACTTTCCAGACGTTCATCGGTAGCAGCTTTTCCAGCTCGAAGCCTACCATGGATGGATTGCTTCTCGGTAACACCATCTCGCTTGTCCAGATGGTGAGTAACCTGCACCCGGCTATCATGGTCCTCAATATCCACGCTTTCCGGTGAGCCATCATGATCGAAATCCTTTTCAGTAACTTTCTCATGGCTGTAGTTGGATAATTGGGGGAACTCAGGCACTTGAGGATTCGAACTGAGGTTCATTTGAAACCTACTCTCCAGCACAAAATCAACCACATCCGCATAGTAAGCCGTGAGCCCCATCGCGCTTTTCTTCGGCAACGGTAGGTAAACCTGCCTGATAACCTTCCGTACCTTCTTTGACGAAGGTGAGCGCTTGATGTTGTTGAAAGTAAGGCAGAGGCATACGGCACATGTAAGGTTATTAAAGGAAAAATATTTTTGCTTTCGCAATCACTCGCTTGAAATCTAATTCATATGAAACACTTATGAAGGAATTCCGTCTATATTAATAGAGAACAACCCATCAACGGAGCGTGGTCTTTATGACAGAATCATGGTCGAAGTATTGAAAGGAGGTATTACATAATACTTTTACTTTAGCAAACGAATAGTTCACCAATTTGTTTAACATCAATTTTTTATCTTGGAAGGAGATGGAAAATGAAACAAAACAGAATTTTTCAAAAAATAAGTTTCCTCTTGATTTTTGGTCTACTCCTTAGTTCTTTTCAAACAGCTTGGGCTAGTCCAACAAGAAGTGTCGATTCCCAGTTTCGGCATAGCAGTGTCTTTTTATCGGGTGTTGGTGATGATCCAATCTCTGAATCCCAAAACCACGAAGGTGAAATAATTGCTTCTGTTAAAAAGTATTTTGAAGCTCGCTACCAAAACCTGATAGGATTGAAAGATGAAAACTATATAAATAGTTTCATCTCTAATGACCAATCAGACCCCTCATGGATCCAATTAGAAGGATTACGGTCAAAAACAATTGGAAAAATCAATTCAAGCTTTTATCTTCCATATGAAGAATATGAGATTGACCTTTCCTTTTCTGAGATAAGTATAGATGGAAGCTCAGCTACCGTTTTCTTGAATGAGAATGGGCTAGTTACTTTCAAGGATCCGACAATATTACCTGTTGAATTGTCTGAGATAAGCCACAAAATGCTACTTATCGATGATGGTACCGGCTGGAGGATAATAAATGATAATTACCAGGATGCTTTTACCTTTCAAATTGAAGGCCGATCAGAGGATGAGATATTCTCAACCATTGAAGGAAACATTGTTAATCAAAAGAGGGAAGTTGAGATTTTTCCCCCACAGGATTACACGGCACCCCCATCTAATTTTATTAATCTCACATACAACAGAACAGCTGCTGTAAATTATGCAAATACTTGGAAAAATGGGGTAAATCCAAGTTTCTGGCAGGAATCCCAAGATTGTACAAATTTTGTTTCTCAAGCCGTTTATGCTGGCACTAACCAAGTAATGTCCACTCCCAATGATTACTACAATAAGTGGTATTTTGATTCTTACACGAAG
>JAKPTX010000119.1 GCA_029570835.1 Bacteroidota bacterium | reverse complement strand
TTGTCAATATTACTTTCCGATGTCTTTGAGTCTGTCCATTCAGTCAAGTGATAGAAATTACCACTTTCCAAAAAATGAAAAGAGAATTTGGGTACAACCCCCAACCAAGTTTTGTATTCTTTAAGCATGTCCTTATTGTAGATGCCGTCATCATTTATATCTGCAGGATTATTAGAATTAAATGAAACCATTTCCCATACACCAAGGATGGTGATATCTTCATCCTCTTCAGCGCTTTTGTCACAGTTGACAAACATCAATAAGAGAAGAAGGAAACAAATCAGTTTTTTCATAGTGGTTAATGAATTAATATTGCTCAAGACAGAATTTCCAAGTATGCGTTTTTATTTTTTTCTTAACAAAAATGATTTGGTAATATATCCTACATGTCCGTTGACATTTACTTTGCAGTATATATCGTCTGAAATTTCAATTACATTGACTAAAGCATTTTTAGGACATTTATAAATTTCACGTGACGTGACTTTGGGCGCTATTCGTAATGGAATTTCAAAGGGTGGATCGTTAAATACTGTAGTAAAGAGATATTTCCCACTATTGTCATTTGGAACATACTCCGGTTTAGAATTATTATCTAAGTATGTTGTTTGGGGATCATGATGTGACACTCTGTATTTATTAGTTTTCTTAATATATTTTGTATTTTGTCGTATTATCTTGTTGATTTCGCGACTTTTTTGTTTATCATGTCTTATTTCTCGTCTTGCTTCTCTTCTTGCAATTCCTTCAGGAGTAGGTGATATTAATGATGCTATACCTTGTACCGCTAAAACCACCAATGTAGCAATTGCTTCAGCTTGTTCCTGCTCTCTTTGGTTCCTTGCTGCTATATAATCCGGGTCATATGCAACACTCGGAATCTGCGGAACGTAGGGATTAAATTGTATGGGTGGTGAATAGTACGGATTATCATCCTTACATCTTCCCGCAACATTTGGCCAACATCTGCAACAAGGGACCCTTCCAAGTTTGTTTTCTGCTGTATATTGATCGGTATAACGTATCTCCCCTTTACAATTTCCTAAGCCTGGACAGTCAGAGCGGCTGTGATATGCGTATGCATAAGGTCCTATACAGACATAAACGACTTGTGAAGATGGAATACCATAAAAAGATTCGTAGGTAAAATTGGTCTCGAAATGACATCTTAGTTCCTCGTGTTTCTTTTCATTTGAATTCCCATTAATTCCAAGGGCAAGAATGAAAAACGACGATAATAGTAACTTGAATTTTTTCATTCATTCAAGAGTAAATGATCTCCAGAATTATTAAATATTAAAGGAAGCAGTGCAATTAAAAACACTGCTCCCTAAAGGATTTTATTCATTTTTAATCGCCTGTAGAATATAAAATAAGTACAGCCGCAAGATTAACCCCAAACCCTATTCCCCAGTTCGTCCAAACCTTTCTGGATTTGATTTTGCGAGCTTGTTCTGTATAACCGGTGGAATATTCCGGGTTTTTCATCAATTCCGGGTTTGGATAGTTTAGGTTGATTTCATTGGGTTCACTTGTTGAGCAAATAATTGCTGGAACCAGTCCGACTATCGGAATCAGTAAACTGCTCACCAATGTACCTGTAGCCGCAGGTTTATACCCCTTATAATATCTCTTGGCATCCATTTGACCCTGACGTAAATAATTTTCAACAGAAAATGCCGGTAGTTTTGCCGCTTTTGCATTTTCTTCAACAAAGACATCCTTTGTCCCATTTTCATACCGGATCATTAGC
>JAKPTX010000118.1 GCA_029570835.1 Bacteroidota bacterium | reverse complement strand
ACACGACAGCCAAATGAGCTGGTTTTTGAGTTGAAAAGTGGGCAGGAGGATGGTTTACACCTGATTCCTGCCCCAACTCATTTTAATAAACAGAATTATGAAAGAACAAAACCGTCAATACATTCTTGAACTCTTCAAAATAGTCAGCCCCACCAGCATCCTGGTAGTGGATAAAAACGGCAAGGTGAAACGGCTACATTGTCCGTTCAGGGTGCTGGCAATAGTGGATATTCCTCCTGATATTGCCACAGGGAATTTTTACACGGTGGATTTCGTAAAGATGACGCTGGAACTGAAAGAGGTGTTCATTATCGGAGGGAAAGGATATTTCATCTGCTATTTCAGAATAATGTGAAATCAGCACCGTATTTTATTCAAGCCACATGAGCACGTCAGTTTGAAAATCCACTGTATCCAGGTTAAATCTTTCAAAACCGTTGTAAGCACTAGGATTGGGCGTATGGGCGCAGGAATTGATGGAAATAATTCTCTGAAGGGATGAGCTATTTATAGCCGTATTTTACACGAAAAAAGTTTTAGCATTTTCTGAATCCATACGCCCAAACCCTTTATTCATGGGCTATACAGAGGATTTTGCGTGGGCGTGGAGGGCGTATCATTCATAAGAATAACCTAATCCGCTGTATCCACTAGGTCAGTGAGCCGGACTCCCAGAGCTTGACTGATTTTGAACAGCGTGGAAATGGTGAAATTAGTTCTTCCAGCTTCAATTCTCGACATATTGGACTTTTCAAAATTACAGGCAGCAGCAAGGTCTTGTTGTGTAATGCCCTTGATTTCCCTGATCTGTATGATTTTTTCTCCAATTTTTCGTTGTAGCCGAAAGTTTTTCATCAGTTATCATTTCTGACAACTAAGATTTTTGTTTATATTTGAAAAGTGGTTATCATATATGATAACATGCCGTTGAAAATGAAAACCTTAAGAACATAAAACCTTTTCTAACCAGTCAATTATTAACCTAAAACCGCATATTATGAATGTATGGGATAGCTCATAGAATTGGGATTGAATCATCTCATCAAAAGGTGGAGCCAGTTACCATCAAAAAAAACGGGGCAAATTCCGAAAAGCCAAATGAGTAGGAAATAATAAACCAATGCTATGAAAAGAATAACCATCACATCACTGCTCTTTCTTCTCGCATCGACAATTTGTTTCTCTCAGGACTTGATAACCAAAAAAACGGGTGAAGATATTCAAGCAAAAGTCCTCGAGGTGGGTCAAACTGAAATCAAGTATAAAAAGAGCGACAATCTGAGTGGACCCACTTTTTCAATCGCAAAAACAGACGTGCTAATGATCCGGTATGAAAATGGGACAAAGGATGTCTTTGTTGAAGAAAATGCAAAAGCGGCAAAACTACCGGCATTTTCTGTTGAAAATTATTTACGTCAGGGTCAAATGGATGCCAAGAGATATTACAAAGGTTATAAACCTGCAGCGACAGGTACCTTAGTGAGCAGTTTGCTAATCCCGATAGTTGGGCTAGTGCCGGCTATTATATGTTCAACAAATGAGCCTGAAGAAATCAACCTAAACTATCCAAACCCTGAATTGATGAAAAATCCGGAATATTCCACCGGTTATACTCAACAAGCACACAAAATTAAATCTAGAAAGGTTTGGACGAACTGGGGAATTGGCCTAGGGGTAAATGTAGCGGCTTTGCTTATACTAAGTGCTGCAAGCGATTAAAAATAAATAAATTCATTATGGGAGCAGTGTATCCAATTGCACTGCTTCCTTGTTTATTCTTTTGATAATAGAGACCATATACTCTTGAACGAATGAAACGAATGAAAAATTTCTGGTTACTGTTATCCTCCTTTTTCATTCTTGCGTACAGCTTTAATGGGTATGCAGATGGAAGGGAACACGAAAACTCAGCAAGTAATTTCGAGACCATCTATGCTTACGAATCTTGTATTAATATTCCCAACACACAAATCGTTTATGTTTGTACAGGACAATATGCTTACGCTTACCACAGTCGTTCAGATTGTCCAGGTTTAGGGAATTGTAAAGGTGAAATCCGTTATACAGATCAATATTCGGCAGAAAACAGACTTGGAAGGGTCCCTTGCTGCAGATGCTGGTCAAATGTAGCAGGTAGATGCAAAGATGACAATCCATATTATTCACCGCCCACACAATTTAATCCATATGTTCCGCAGATTCCGAGCGTTGCATATGATCCGTATTATATAGCAGCAAGGAACCAAAGAGAGCAGGAACAAGCTGAAGCAATTGCTACATTGGTGGTTTTAGCGGCACAAGGTATAGCATCATTAATATCACCAACTCCTGAAGGAATTGCAAGAAGAGAGGCAAGACGAGAAATAAGACATGATAAACAAGAAAGTCGCAAAATCAATAAGGAAGTACGACAAAATACAAAGAATCTAAAGAAAACTAATAAATACAGTGTGTCACATCATAATCCCCAAATAACTTACAAGAATAACAATTCTAGCCTGGAATATGTTTCAAATGAAAAAAGCGGGAAATATCTATTTACCACAGTATTTAACGATCCACCCTTTGAAATCTCATTGCGAAAAGCGCCAAAAGGCAAGTCGCGTGTAATTTATAAATGTCCTAAAAATGCCTTAGTCAATGTTATTGAAATTTCAGACGATACTTATTACAAAGTAAATGTCAACGGACATGTAGGATATATTACTAAATCTTTTTTGTTAAGAAAAAAATAAAAACGCATCCTTGAAAATTCTGTCTTGAACAAGATTAATTCATTAAACATTATGAAAAAACTGCTTTGTTTCTTTCTTTTCCTTTTGATATTTGTTAGCTGCGATAAGAGTGCTGAAGAGGATGAAGATATCACCATTCTTGGTGTATGGGAAATGACTTCATTTAATTCTAATAATCCTGCTGATATAAATGATGACGGCACCTACAATAAGGACATGCTTAAAGAATACAAAACTTGGTTGGGGGTTGTACCCAAATTCTCTTTTCATTTTTTGGAAAGTGGTAATTTCTATCACTTGACTGAATGGACAGACTCAAAGACATCGGAAAGTAATATTGACAA
>JAKPTX010000071.1 GCA_029570835.1 Bacteroidota bacterium | reverse complement strand
AACCCAAGCAAGTGCCGATTCATATTTTACCAACGAGGTGTTACCAAGATTTACCGCAAACCCGCTTTCAGAGGTGATGAATCAGAAGTACATTGCATTCTTCGAAGAAGAGGCTGTTGAGGCTTACAACGATTATCGTCGCCTGAAAGCTATGGGCGATAATGTTATTCAGCTCGATAATCCGAAAAATGCCACTCAATTTCCATTACGCTTTACCTACGGATCAAGCGATGTTACAACAAATGTTAACGTTCGTGAAGCTTATGGAGATGGTCAGTATGTTTATACCGAAAATGTTTGGTGGGCTGGCGGCAGTCGTTAGCTCGTTTGGATAATTAAAACGAATAGGATATGAAAATATACAAAGTATTTGGTTTGGTAGCCGCAATGGCTGTAACATTAGTTTCGTGCGAAACAGATGTTGACGATCCAGCTGGTGTAAGGGGAGTAGGCGTTTATCCTGAAATGTCCAATATTGGACCCGCAGTATTCGATTCAAAGAATCTGGCAACTACCTATGTTCAGTTTACAGTTGGCATAGACGATCCTGCTGTTAACCAGGTTGTTATTGTAGGTTCCTATGGAAATGTAAGCAGGGTAGAAATTCAATCTTATACTGCATTCCCTGCTGTTGTTAAGATTACATTAAGTGATGTGGTATCCAAATTTGGTATTACATTGGCAGATGTTAAGCTTAACGATGAGTTTACCTTTGAAGTTGTAACCGTAAAGAATGGTAAAAGGTACTATTCAAATGCTGCAATTGTTGCACCCGTAGTGTGCGCTTACGATCCTGCTTTTGTAACCGGTTCATACCACGCCCATAGCGATGATTGGGGGAGCGATGGCGATGTAACGATTACTGTTGACCCAAACGATCCTTTTATTGTATATGTAGCCGGTCTTGAGGCTATTGAGGGTCTAACCGAGGATAGAGATCCTTTAAAAATGGTTATTAACCCCACTAATTTTGCGGTAACCGCCGTTAAAACTGTACTAGCTTCAAATGCATGGGGGTACCACAACATTGCCTACGAGGGTTCCGGTAAGTTGAACACTTGCAATGGAACCTACACCATGCTGTACAAAATAACCGTTGATGAGGGTAGCTTTGGCTCGTTTAATTTTGTGCTGACAAAAAATTAGGTATTTTCTAGTTGCTTTAGCAAAGCTCTTGCCCCTTTGGGTAAGGGCTTTGTTTTATTTTATATAATGCGTTTCCTAAGGATGATTCTTCAAGTACAAATATTATTTACGTTATACAAGTATACCAAACAAGATTTATTGCTTAAAAATTATCCTGGTTAAATGATAGTTTTAATATATTGTGATATTTTCTACTCGTATTGTTAAAATATATTAATATTTTTTTGCATTTAAAAGTACGGTTTCCTAAATTAGCCAGGTTGAAAATTTTACTAACCTCTATTTGTAAACCTAAAACTTGTTCTATGAAAAAACTATGCGTTTTTCTTGCAGGTTTGCTGCTTGTGGGTATCACCATGGCGCAGGCGCAAACGGTGAGGATTACCGGAACGGTTACCAGTTC
>JAKPTX010000069.1 GCA_029570835.1 Bacteroidota bacterium | reverse complement strand
AACCCGAAGATATGGGGCTAATTGTGGTAAATGACAATGTTGTAATACCCAAATACGCAAAGATCACCTTTGAGGAATCCGATGAGGAATAAATCTCACAATCAAAATTTAAAGGTCGGCTCATCCCGACCTTTTTTTTTGCCACACAGTCTCCTGATGGAATCCAGGTTACACAAGTCAAGTGGCTGGATTTGCCACTTGACTTCTTCCTGTGAATACAGGTCCACAGGGTCGTCGGATAATAAAAAATATTTTGAAAAAAGTATCGAAAATATTTGGTGGTTTCGTATAAAGTTTTTATCTTTACATCATTAACCAATTGAAACAAACGCAATGACAAAGTTCACACAAATCGCCCTGAATGAAGTAATGTTTGACCTCAAAAACACACGGTTCATTCTTGCAGAAAAGAAACAAGGTGTATATAGCATAGGAAGAGCGATATTACTATATCAAATGGATGGGACAAAAAAGACATTTGTCAAAAGAGTTGGATGGACACAATCTGACAATCATAATTCTCAGTTTGATAATGACTCTATATTAAACGGTATTGTTGATTGGGAGTCCTGTAAAACTGCTGCAATAAAATATCTTCAGACAATCCTTAAATAAAAATACGATGGCAACAGAAGAATTTAAAAAAGAGATTGAACAGCGTTATCTTGAAAATCCAAACATCTGCCCGTTCTGCGGCAGCACGGATATCACCGCTGATCACCCAGACTTTAATGATGACGCCGCGTGGCGTGATGTACATTGTAACAAATGTAACCAAACCTGGACTGAAGAATTCAAATTAACTGGTATAACAATCTAAACCAAAGAACATGAAAAAATTAATCGGACACATTGGCGTTGACAGCGGACAGGTATTAATCTGTGACCCCTGTTATATTGACTCACAATGGAAAAATGAGGAGTTTGCAAATTGTCGCAAGTACAAACACAATGATGGGACAATTTTGCAGTACGGCAAAGAGTTTTCACATTATATGGAAATCATACCAAAATATGGTAAGACAATGAACGATATTTTGGAGGCAAAAGAAGCTATCGAGCTTCCTGATGACGCACCTGAGCATCCATTCTCATATAATGCTTGTTGCCAGAAAACATTGGGCAAAGACGGGTTTGGTCAGCTCAATTATGAGATGGGGCACGAAGGCGTTGGCGTGGTTTCATCAACGGGATTTGGTGACGGATTTTACCCCGTAATCGCTGACATTGATGGCGTAACTGGCAGGGTCAGACGTATTACGATTAATTTTATGGATGATGAAAATGATGATGTGGACGAAGAAGAATAAAATAAAAGTCGGAGATAAGATAAGGATCAAATCATTTCCGAGACTCCATGACGGTGCTGATGCATATGCTGGCATTGTTGGAATTGTTGAAGAAATTGACTACGATGAAGTGTTTACAATAGGT
>JAKPTX010000047.1 GCA_029570835.1 Bacteroidota bacterium | reverse complement strand
TAGGGAGCAGATCCGGAAAGGCATGAGCTCCGCCGAGATAAGAGAAACCTGGAAACAAGGTCTTGAAAACTTCGCCCAGCTAAGAAGCAAATACCTGCTTTACAAGTAAGCAGTTAGCTGTTCGAAGTTCGGGGTTTCACGTTAACAATGTTTACTCGAACTGCCTAGTATTTGCAGCAAATGAATCCAGACGCATTGTTAATCATGTTTTGAAAAAAAGTGATAATACGCACAAATAAAAAGTATATAAAAACCCTTCTTCCGTATTTAGGACCTCACGTTATTATTTATGATAGAACCACCCATTCTGGATGTGGCAGATGGTTCAAATTTATCTTATGTGCTATCCCCGATGTTGAATTCATTTGTATATGGGGACCGAAATCAAGAAACGATTTCCCTCCCGATATTGACTTAGACCAAATATTGAATAACCTCTAAAACTGCCTGTAATAGCGTGTAAGCAATATTGCCTTGCCGCAGGCGCAATATAAGGCAAGATCGCCTATGCGCAAACTATTATGCAGCATAATAAAAAAACAGACTAAAAATAGAAAAATGGAAAATCAAATTTTATCGGACGGACATTGTCCAGAATGCTTGCAGAAAAACATTAAAAGCATTTTTCAAGAAAACATAACAAATGGATATTGGGAATGCCCAACTTGTAATTTACAACTTCAAATGTTAGCTCCTAATCATCTTGGAATATTGGACGAAAGGGGTACTGGAAAACTAAAACCAATCACATACGATAAAAACAGATGGGGTGAAAGAGTGCTTATACGAAGACCACAGTTTGAGGGAGATGACTGTATAATAAAGAATTTAAATGAATTAAATGACTATTTGGCAACTTTTTAAAGATATTGTGCCATTTTGATTACTTGCAATTGCAAAAATCATTATGGCGAATATCTATGTATAGAATGTTATGATAAAGGAAATATGTTCGGATATAATTCAAAGATTCAAACCATTTTAAAAAGAAAAACACCCCTTTATGCCATCTGTTTTTTTAGAAATACTATAAGAAATATTTTGCTGTTTTAATAATTGTTGCTATTTTTGTGGTACTAACGCTTCGCTTTACCGTTTGGTAAAGTTTTGCTGCCTTTATAGGCAGCATTTTTTTTATTTGGATATGGTACGAGTTACCTTTTATATTGACGGATTCAATTTCTATTATGGCTTAAAAAAGAAGGCCGGAATTGATAAATCATGGAAACAGTTTTATTGGATAGACTTTGTAAAACTGTGTGAGCAATTTCTTGGCCCAGATCAAACAATAGAAAAAGTAAAGTATTTTTCTGCCGCTCCATTAAATATCGGGAAACAAAGTAGACAAAGTGCTCTATTTAAAGCCAATATCCTTTCAAATCCTGATAAATTCGAGATAATACGAGGAAAGTATTACAAAAAAACTCAAACCTGTAAACACTGTGGGGATATTTTTGAAGTTCCTGAAGAGAAAAGAACCGACGTTAATATATCCGTTACTTTAATCGGGGACTGCCTACTTGATAATACAGACATTTTGGTTATTATAACCGCTGATAGTGACTTAATACCTCCAATTGAGTTTATCTTGAAAAACTTTCCAAATAAGAAAGTTAGGATATATTTTCCACCTCAATATTCAAGTTATGATCTGAAACATATATCACCGCGGAGACCTGTTTACTTGGAACACAATAAACCAAGATTTCTAAATAGTGTGATGCCTGACACCGTATACAACTCAGATAAAACTGACTCTGCCACTATTCCACTTGAATGGAAATAAACAGTTGCTAACACGGACGGTAGGGTCAACAAGCCCTACCGCCGAACCATTACGCATTTAATCCGTCCTAAAAAAGACTACACAGATTAATATGAAATATCACGTTTTTTCACTACTAAATATACATATTAGTAGTCTCTCCAACTCCTTGTACATCAGGTAAGCCATAAAGGATATGCATATGTGAGACTCTATTCTGTTCCTGTGACGGTGATATACTGGCCTTATTTGCAAGTCTGTCTTTGAGATTCGGAATGCCCTTTCAATCTACCATAAATCCCTGTATCTGGTCACAACCAAGTCATTGGAAAGATCAGTATTTGTAATGTATCCTTTGATCCCATCCCACTAGCGATCATTATCATACTTCTGATAATCAATGCTTATGGTCAGGTCTCCATTGGCCCACTCACGCCCCTCGATAATCTCAGCTATTTCGGAACCTTCGTTCTTAACCCTGGCTCCAAGGATAAACTTGTATGCACGCTTTGTCAACTCCTCTATATTCCCCTTGCTCAGTAAGCCTGCATCTGCAACCACTATAGGATGACCTATGGAAAACTATTTTTCGAACCGCTCCAGAATCGGGATAAGGGTATGGCCTTCATAAATATTGCCCTCAAAAATATCATAACCAATGGGATACCCGTTACATCCAACCAATAATCCCAAAAATATCTGAGGCAGGTGATGTTTCCCTTCTTTGGAGAACCCTGGGATCCTTAGCTCATAAGGCTGGATGCTCTCAAAGTAGATGGTGGTCATATCATAGAAAACTATACTTATCTCACCACCCAGTACCCGTTTTGTATAAGCAAATGAAAGATGCTCGATTTGTGTTTTTACCTGTCACTGATCTTGTCTAAAAAGCGGTAAATAGAGTAGACAGAGATGCTATCACGCCCTGTAACACTAAGATATTCACTCAACTTCAGCTTGCTCCCGGGGTGTGTCAGCCGGGATATCGCCAGTGATTTAAGAAGTGGCTCCCCGATAGCGTCAAAACCAATACGTGAATATAACTTACTAAACACAAGGTCGGGCCCGATTACCCTAATACAGTCATTGGTGACATTTTTGAGGTCTTCTACAGGGAGGGGATCAAATAAGGTGGGGCCATATATTCGTTCTTTCTCGTATTGTGCCTGGCTTACCAGCTTTTCTGTCTCAACCAGATCTGTTGAACACCCAATGGTCCTGACAACCCTGTTAATACGACCAACCTTTTGGACGATCTGTACACTTACACTACCACTCCTGTTGATTTTTTGCCGCACAAACATCCAGTAAATATAGGCTGAGACACCCATATTTACAATGCAAAATTAATTTATTTTCTATATATCAGATGGTTATGGTTTTGAGGACCAAAAAACCGCACAAAACATGAGCCCTGGCAACCAAGGCTTTTTTCTAAAACTCCCATTATTTACTTTAGTTATCTCCTGCCTCTCTAAGTTTGCAAGGGACAGACTTTTGTATGATTCAATCTTCCTTCTTTGAAGCGTTAGTTGCAGAACGTTTAACTTTTTTCTTATTTGTGGGGGACATAAACAGCAACCCTCTAGAAAATATAACTGCAATACATATTATTACTATGAAGGGTATGTCACTCAAAAAATCACCCCAGGTTAAAGGATTATCACTAAAAATAATCCATCTCATCATTAGTAATAATTCCACAACAATAAAAAGTATGAGAAATCGAATTAAAAATTTAATATATTCTTTTTTCACTTTCTAAAATTATTTTTATAAGCCCCATATATAGAATACCCTGTTAATCCAAAATTCCCCCAGCTTGCCCACGTTCTTACAGTATTTGATACCCTAACTACCCCACTGGCAGCCCCAAATGTAAGAACGCCCGCACCTGCTAACACCCGGTCAAAAGTTGTAGCAGGATTCCCATACATATCTGTTCCTGTAAAGAGAACTTTAACATCATTAGTAGTACCTACAGCAGGATTTGCTAAAGCAAGAGGCGACAGAAATTTTCCTCCGTTCTGCTGCACCCAGAAATCAATGTCAGATGCTCCAAGCAACTCTAACCGAAGTCCAAATTTATCTTCCCATGTTAAATTTTTATTATTTTCAATCTGACTTAGTATATATTCTCTTTTAGCCTGTTTCTGTTGTTGTTTAGTCTGAACATCGTGTTGAAGTTGATTCAGCAAACCAACCATTAATCCACTTGCTGCACCTTCCATGAAGTCTCCGCCGGCAGCCCATGAACCTACACCTCCTGATATAGTTGAAAATGCAAGCGTACCTAATTTAGTATCCGTTATGCCTAAAGCAGAAGCGCCATGTCCTGCCCATGAACCTAATGACCCGGATGCAAATCCACTCCAAAAATCGCCACCTTCAAGAACGGATGCGCCTCCTTGAACTAATCCGTGGGACAACCCTCGCCCTACTTCATTCGTAAAAGTTCCAGTTCCACCAAATATTTCACCAACACCGAATGTTGCAGCTCCTGATAGTGCCCCGACACCTACCGATTTTCCAAACTGACCCCAATTCCAATTATTAAATCCTCCGTCACTGAAAGCAACATTTGCTGTATAACCAGCACCCCCAATTACTGCACCCCAACAAGCAGCATCCAAAAATGGTCCGATTACAGGTAAAAACAAAGAGAATACAAACTCGCCTGAAGGGTCTGTATAAACGAGTGGATT
>JAKPTX010000046.1 GCA_029570835.1 Bacteroidota bacterium | reverse complement strand
GCAGATGAACCTCAGCCAGAACCCACAGACCCTTGATTTTCCACAACTGGATCAATATCTGAATGCAAATCTGAAGGAGCGCGATCTGGACCTGGATGGCTCACCGGAGCGGGTGGATATCGATGATCAGGACAGCCGTGTACAGCTCACCCATCATCTGGACAAAAGAGATGGGGTTTCTGAAAAACAATCTGTTCGGGAACGCTTGCGGTCGGGAAAAGCAGAGCACTCTAGAATGCAGATCGAAAATGAAAATCACAGGGAGGTGGAGAGAAACTAATGGATTGATCTATACCTGCAAAAAGCCTCCCCGCTCATTCTGGGAGGCTTTTTGATTATGTGTCCTTCGATTTTTGGAGGCTAAGTTTAGGACGAAATTTGCTTCTAAGGCATCTTCTGGAGAAATGAAGTGAGTCCTTTTCACCGTCCAAGGTTGGTAGATGGCTGCAATCGTTACAAGGACACGCTTCTTTGCAAATTTTTCACCTGACGATGACATATGAACCTACTTCACACAATCATTAGCTTTACCAAAAGGGCGAGGATTAATGATAGACTAAAGGAAGTATTGGATTTGTTAAAAAGTGAACTGTTACAAATCTAAAGTTTAAGAACAACCTTATAATATGAAACCATTAGACCACCTACTAAAATAATCTATAAATTAGGAGTAGTTATGAGTTGTTACAAACCCAGAATATTGATTGTGTGCGATTATCCTGATTCTGTATACGATAGAGTTTCGGATGGTTTTATTAACGAGATAAATAATTTGTTTGAAATCGAAAAAATATATACAGTTCATGATCCAATTATTGAACATTCTCGCTATGATGTCATTTACTTAATGTGGTGGCGCTCAAAGATTTGGGAAGAGTTTTATATACCAAAAAACAAATTATGCATATATGTTGCGAGTTTTTGGAGTTGGCAAGAAAAATTTAAAACACCACTGCCTGAATTAGCTGCTCAATACTTAAGCCATGCTCATTCTGTATCTGTTAATTGTCCGGGTCTTTTCAATCTTATTTCTCCTCATCATCCCAATGTGTTTATGAATCCTGGCGGGGTAGACATTAATAAATTTTCATCACAACCACCACGTTCAACAAATAATTCGGAACCTCTTATGGTTGGTTGGGCGGGAAGTGAAAGTGGTCATGATTATAAAAAAGGGTATCGAGAAATTATTGTTCCAGCGTGTACTAACCTACATGGAGTTGAATTAGTTAGCAGAGTATTAGAGATTAATCCCATTTCACATAATGACATGCCTGATTTTTACAAAAGCATCGACGTATACATCTGCGCAAGTATTTCAGAAGGTACGCCTAATCCTGTATTAGAAGCAGCGGCGTCATCCAGAGCCATTGTATCAACACCCGTTGGCATAGTTCCGATGTTAATTGATGATGAATATAATGGTTTTATTATTGATCGTTCTATTTCCCAACTGAGAGAAAAACTAACTGTTCTTCGTGATAATCGGGAGTTATGTGTGAGAATGGGCTGCCGAAATCGTTTAAAAATTGAAATTGATGGATGGTCTTGGAAAAATCGAGCTATAGGATATGCTGAAATGTTCTCTAAGATGATTACTGATGGAAAGGCAATATCGATTTGAAACCTTATCTTAAAACGCTACTTGAAATGTTTGCTAAAGCCCTCGGTTATGGCTTAGTGCCATCGTTCAACGGGACATATATACCTGAAGATATTAGTGAGGAATATAGACGGGCTATCCTATCCGTAAAACCATTCACAATGACTAGTGCAGAAAGAATATACGCATTAATTAAGTCTACGGAATATATCATTGATGGAAAAATTGAAGGAGATTTTGTAGAATGTGGAGTGTGGAAAGGCGGCTCAATTATGGCTATTATTCAGACGCTTCTCAATTATGGTGAAAACTCACGTTCGATCTATTTGTTTGACACCTTTGAAGGAATGCCAGCTCCCCAAGATATTGATGTATTCCATACAGGAGAATCAGGCATGTTGATGTTTGAAAAGGTAAAGATTAACCAAAAGTCATCAAATTGGTGTCATGCAACATTAGAAGAGGTTCAAAGAAATGTTTTTGAGTTGAATTATCCTAAAGATAACATATATTTTGTGAAAGGATTAGTAGAGGATACTATTCCCAAATGTATACCCGAAAAGATTGCATTATTACGTCTTGATACTGATTTTTATTCATCAACAAAACATGAATTAGAATTTTTATATCCTAAATTGGTATCAGGCGGGGTCTTAATCATTGATGATTATGGTTGTTGGGCAGGATGCAGAAAAGCTGTAGATGAATTTTTTGAAAGAAAACAAACTAAACTACTCCTAAATCGGTTAGATCATACAGGATATATTGGTGTTAAAATAAATTAATGACTACACATTTTATTGTTTCGATAGATGTTGAAGAAGATAATCAGTGGAGAAGGTCTGAGGATTACTCTTTGCATAACATTGATTGTTTGCCTAAGTTTCAGGAATTGTGTGAAAAATATGGTATTCGCCCTAGTTATTTAATTACTTATAGTGTGGCTAGAAACAACAATTCTGCGAATATTATCAAAACCCTTGCTCAAACCAGTAAATGTGAAATAGGTGCTCATCTACATCCTTGGTTTACGCCGCCTTATCAATCACCATTCTTGCGAGCAGCTTATCCACATACATATCCATATGAATGCCCAGATTCACTTCTTTATAAGAAGATTTCCAATTTAACAAATGTGATACAAAAACAAATTGGAGTTGAACCTAAAAGTTTTCGAGCCGGTAGATATGGTATGGATGGTAGAGCTATAGGCTATATAAGAAAGAAGGGATATTTAATAGATAGTTCTGTGACGCCATATTGGAGTTGGGTTGATACTCTTGGCACGACTTTAGGTGGACCTGACTATAGTAATATCACTGAACACCCCTATTATGTTGGTAGAACAACATTTCCCAATCCGACAAACACCCTAGAAGGAAGTATTTTGGAAATACCCATTACCATAAAGAAAAATAGTATTGATGAAGTTATTTGGTTGAGGCCTTTCCCTTGGGCAGACGAAACAAGCTTGCTTACAATTATTAGGAACTCACTCCAAAAAAAAGAGCTTGTACTCAATCTTATGTTTCATTCCAGTGAGCTTTATGTTGGTGGTAGCCCTTATAGTGAGACCAAAGATGCAGTTATGAAAATTGAAAGAAAGTTAAAGGCGATATTTAAATTCGTGACGGAACTAGAAATTAAAAGTTCAACTTTTCAAGAGTTTTTTGAACAGGAAAATGAAAAAATAAAAAAGAACCAGCTGACTATTTAACCAAATATCTCTCTTAGCCATATTTCAAGCATAAATATTGTCCAAATTTTTTTTGAGTTACCTGGAATGCAAAGTTGTTCGTTTTTGATTAAAGTTTGAAGAAAACCACGCTGAAAGTATGCCCTCGTTCTACTTTCAGCAGAAAGGAGATACTCTTTTACATCTAATAAAAGGTCGGTTTTTAACCAGCTCTCAACCGGCACGAAAAAGCCTTTTTTAGGCAGGGATAATATATCTTTGGGTAGAATGTTTTCCATTGTCTTTCTCAATATTTTTTTTCCATGGTTTCTTGATACTTTAAATGTTGTGGGAAAGTGAAAGACTTTGTTTGCTAGGTGATGATGTAAGAATGGGGTTCTAATTTCTACAGAATTGATCATTCCTGCAATATCACTTTTTAACAAGATATCGTACGGCAAATAAGTGGATAAATCAAAGTCTATGAGTTGGTCAAATCTTTCAGCTATGCTCTTCGCGAAAGGAAATGTTGTTTTAATCCATTGAAGAGTGCTGTGTTCTTGGATGTTCTCAAGAAAATAATCAGTAAGGAGTAATGATTTTTCATTTTCATCAAATATTGATTTAATAGCCATGTTTCGAGAGAATGCTTCACCAATTGGAGATTTCATTATCTCTAAATATCTGGGATATCCGCCAAAAATTTCATCAGCACCATCACCAGTTAAAACTATTTTTAAACCTAATTCATTTGCATGTTTAGACAATTGGTAGAGTGGGAATGATGAAGTATCTGCAAAAGGCTGTCCAAAATGTCTGACTAGTTTATGTAGTGTATCAAGTGAAGGAGGATTCAAATCAATGCAAAAGAGTTCGGCTTCTATATATTGAGCAACTGTCAAAGCAAATTTTCTTTCATCAGTCGTGGGGTCATTAGTACCAATGGACAATAACTTAACGTTTTTATTTTGCGCGAAAGCTAATGCAGCAATAGAACTTGAATCTAACCCACCACTCAAGAAGATTCCTATGGGGATATCATCGCTTATGCATGAATTTACAGATTTTGATAGTTCTTGATAAAGAATTATAGACGCCTCTTCGATTGATATGTCCATTTTTGGCTCAAAATCAGGTTGCCAATATCGTTTAGTTTTCAAATTCCCATTTTTTAAAACAATATAATGTGCCGGAGGTACTTCAAAAAATCCCTTTATGCCTGTTCGGATTCCGGGAATATAGGAAAATGTAAGGTAATCAGAGATAGTTTGAAAACAAGGTTTAATGTTGTCTTTAGGTATCGCAAGTAACCCTTGTACTTCAGAAGAAAACTCAAAAGACCCGAAGGTACATGTGTAATACAACGGTTTTTCACCGAATCGATCACGAACTAAAATGAGTGAATCCAATTTATCATCCCAAATTGCAATTGCGAACACCCCATCAAGCATGTTTGGAAAATTCAGTCCGAATTCTTCGTAAGCATGGCAAATAATTTCCCCATCTCCATAGGTTCGAATTAAATGTCCACAATCAAGTAAGGTTTTGCGTAGTTGTGTATAGTTGTATATCTTCCCATTAAACACACACACTACACTCTTATCTTCGTTGTATTGAGGTTGGTTGCAATCCTTCAAGTCAATGGTTGATAAATGTGTTGAAATCAATCCGCATCGCTGTCGAGAAATATATATACCAGCAGAATCTGGCCCTCGATGTTTCAAAGCGCGTTGAATTTTCCCCAAATCTTCAAAATTTATAGCATGGTGTTTATACTTATCATTTATTACAATTCCGCCAATACCACACATAAAACCTAGCCTCTAATCATTGAAAGATAGTTTTTTGCCTGCTTTTCCCATGACCAGTTCAGGATAGTTGCACGTGCATTCTTACTCATGAAGTAGAGCAGAAAACGATTATCCCGCAAAAATTCAACTTTCTTTTTTAGTTCGATAAAATCTCTATTGATAATATAGCCATTTATTCCGTCTTTGATTAGTTCTGGCATGTTACCCACCTGAGTAGTTATTACGGGTCTTCCACAAGACAAAGCTTCTAGACATGGATTCGGTGTTCCTTCAGATAATGAAGCACATACATACAAATCTATAGAATTATAAAAAAAAGGCATTTCTATATAAGGGCGATATTGCGATTCACTATCAGCAATAAAGAGTTTTACTCCTGGTAAGCTATCCAGAGGCTTAATGAAATCGAAATAGCCCTTACCAGCTGCATGGTATGGGTCTCCAACCCAACCAATTCGTAAATCACCAGATAGATTTATACTATCTTGAACATTAAACAATTCAATATCCACACCATTTGGGCAATAATATAAATTATGAATTTTTCCATAAAACTCTTGTTGTAAAATTCGGTTTATAACAAAAACACCTTGGAAACTGTTTAAAAAGAGTAAATCTGTATCATTACTTGCTTCTCCACTATACGACATGTGGGATGTTATGCCTATAAATGTTTTAGATAAATCTAACCTCTCATTAAAGACAGGTTTCAATAACAAGGAAAAGACCAAAATAACGTCATAATTTTCAAACGGAATCATTTTATACAATTGTCTACCTGTGTCAAAATCACCCTTGCGTGGATCGGGAATCACATCATACATGTAGAAAATATCTGAATTGATACCATATTTAGTCAAGTTCTTTTTTAGATTTTTAGCCTTATGATCCCAAGCCCATCCTCGACAATTCACTAAGATTAGCATGTTGATGGGTTTCATAAATTGACCTGAACTCTAAACCAATAGTTATTTCCAATTAGCATGCATATAACCAAATAGATAAGCTAAATCGAAAATAAAAAGAAAAGGAATCATATTAGCACATTGTGTTTTAAACGCTGTTTTATATCTTTCATACATTTGGACAAACAAAGAACTATGATAGTATTGATGTAAATACTTTGCTCGGTAAGCATCACCCACTCCGTATTTGTGATATGAAAAGATTGTAGATGTAAAGGTTGTGGGTCTGTGAAATACCTTACACGAAAGGTGTTGAACTGGTATGTTTGCCTCTTGAATTCTATAAGTAAAATCAGCATCTTCGGTCCAAGGGATCTTTGGATTAAATAGATAATGAATTTTTTCTAATAATCTTTTATGAAATGATAGCCCAGGGCGAAAAATTGGAAATCCATAAGTCAAATATCCAGGAAAACCAACTGTATAATCAAATTTTCTACAAGCAGCAATTTGCTTTGAAATAAAACCGCCAGTATCTTCAAATATTACTCTTTCTGTAACAACTGAAAAAGTATCCAATGCTTCAGAAATTGACCGAATCGCTCCTTTTTCGAACACACAATCACTATCAATTAAAATAATCTTATCGTGACTTGCAGATTGAACACCTTTATTTACCGTTATACTGTGATTTCCTTTTGGTGTAATTACATATCTTATATCTCTTCTTTCTAATAGTGACTCTATTTTTTCACAAGGGGTTATTGATGCAATTATTTCTACATTCTCATCAATGCTACTAATTGTATCAATAATTCTTTCATCTTCGCTACAACTTATTACAATGCTTGCAAGTTGCTGTGTCAATTTATACGATTCGCTAGTATCCACCATTCCTCCTATTGATTGAAACAAATGTAATGTGATTATTTAAATCGCAAATGAAAGTAATAAGATAGCAATGAATAATCTCTATTCTAATTGGTAATCCAAATTCGTCAAGAAAAAGCAAAAAAAATGAAAAGCAAAAAAAAGTAAAGAATTGCTAATTGTTGAGAATGTAAAACACGGGGATTCTATGCATTTTGTGAGCATAGCCAATGAAGTATTTAAGTCGATATTGTGTAATGATATTTGCAATTTTTGATAACAATTGAACGTTTTTGTGTAAAGTGTAGCGATCTGTAAAACGATAATCATCGCATTGATAGCGTATACAAACTGTTTGGCTAGTGATTGACATAGCCAAACAAAAGGGCCTGTTTTCGATAAAATTGCTGTAATAACGACATAATTATATTAATCGCTTGAGTGAGCAAGAAAATGACATACAAATCAAGAGCCTTGTTCTTGTTGTGCGTTATTTTTTTTCCATTGTAAGAAATACTTGGAACGTAACAAAGGGTGGTGGGCATCAATCCATAGAGCAAATTTTCCGCAATGAGGACCCCAGATAAACGGAGCAGGATAAATTTCGTCTATAAATTTAACTATATCATCATATCGAATATTATTACAATCAGAGTACTCTCTACCAGATGGCTTGTAATCATGAAATAAAACTATGCCACATTTTTTTACACATGAAAAATCGTATTTTACTTCTTCATAGGTGTGTCCTCCATCAATAAAAGCCATATCAAAATTTAGACTTGCGATAAGTTCTCCTTTTTCAGAATCATTGACGATAGAGAAACTTTGAACTTTCTTTCCCAGTTCTAAAAAATGCCAAACGCTTTCTGCAATTAATTTGTTTGTTTCAGGCGCAGACATGATATCTATTGTAAATACTTTTTTTGCATATTGGGCAAATAATGCTGCTGAACAACCATAAAGTGTTCCAATTTCCAAGATAACATTAGGTTTAATAATCTTGATTAGTTCAGAGATATAACATTCATTTGAAATCATACTGCCTTCCCTAATATTATTCCCAAATTTCCTTGATAGTACATCACTTAGTTTTTCTGTCATTTCAATCCTTAATATCAATTTTATGCGCCACGCATAGGTAATTTCTCTATTGGCAACTGCACATCGTTCCAATTAACCCATAAAAAATCACCATCAGGGCTTTCAATCATCACAATGAATTCATGTTTAGTTGGTAAAATGCTAAAATCTTGTAATCTTGTTTCCACATGAATGAATCTTCCCAAATACAAATTATTTTTCCGAGAAATCACACGGTTGTTATTGATTTTTGCGGCATCATAAATATAACGTTTATAAACTGCTTCTTGCTGTAATTTTTTAGCTTCCCATTTAGAGAAAAAAGACACTTGTTTCCAACTATAAATCCTAGCATGAATACCTTGGATTCCCAATACCTTTGCTATAGCTGAACGATGAGAGCCATCAAGTCTCACGCCATCATCTGTAATAGCTATTGGATGCTCTGAACCATTCCAGCCATTATTGCATATGGCATCAAACAAAGACCCAAAGTACAGACACTTCTCATCTGCTGCTATATCGCTCCCCTTAGCCCGAACCATATATCTCCAATATATGCTTTTTCGGAAATTATCTCTATCGTATTTCCAGTATTTTAAGAAATCTATGTGTCGAATACAGTCATAGGATGCTGTTTCTGGTGATATCTGAACGATTTGTATAGGTGGCTGGTCAGCTAACCATTTCTTTACTTTACTATTCTTTACTCCGATTACACTTGGTACATTAAAAGTTTGCTTCATACGCTTTCTCCCAAAAACAAGGTTTCGCATCTAGCTACCTGACAGTTTGTCATAGGAGCGGGTAGAAATCAAGTACAAAGGATATTGAATTTGTCAGATGTCTTTCACGCATATACAAGCCAATGCGGAAAATACTCAAATCGCAGCGATCGGGGCGATCGACCAACTTGCGCAAGCCATTTTTGATGATCTTTGAACCGGAAGCAACCAATTCGAGAAAGAGGAGGACGACGGCAAAGGTCAAGCGATGGAGTTTGAAGACCGAACGCAAATGGGTGCTTTCCAGATCAAAGCCGTTATTTTTGAGATCACCGAACATTTCCTCAATCCACATTCTCTTTTCGTAAGCCTGCAAAGCAAACCGGATTGAGGGCAGGTTGGTAGCCAACAGCCAGGGTTCTTTTTCGCCAATTTTCCAGTGGGCCAGGACGTTGACGGAATAGGCGTGTAATTGGGTGAGTTGTTGTTTACCCAACCAAAGGCTTTGGCCTGCCTTACTGAGGAAACTTCCCAGAGGGATCCAGCGCGATTGTTCGTTTTCCCGCACCAAATGGCTCCCTTTCTGACGTAAAACATACCGCCAGCGCCATTCATCCAATTGTCTGAGCACTTCAATGGCCCCGAATTCCGAATCGCCTAATACCAGGACTTGGGCATCCAGCGGTAGTAGTTTGTAAAGGTAGCCCAACAGCGCCAGTTGACGCCCTGCTGTGGAATGTCCACGGCTGCAGCGCACCCACATCCATACTAACGGAAGGGCTCGCCGCCGATAGGCCAAGGCGATCATCAATAACTG
>JAKPTX010000256.1 GCA_029570835.1 Bacteroidota bacterium | reverse complement strand
ATATTAAATATCCAAGAGGTCTCCGGCGCCAATCTTTACAAGGTCTTTTCCAGCACTGATCCCTACGGTGTTTATACGGAAATAAGCACCAGCGGAATTTTTGATCCTCTTGTTCCCAATCGTTGGAGTTATACCGTTCCTGCTGATGAACGCAGATTTTACAGGTCTGCTGCTGTCCGCAATCCTTAATGATCTGGAATTGACAAGGTTTTTGGGTTGAGAAGGTTTAGAGGGTTTTGAAGGTTGAGAAGGTTTAGATGGTTAAGAAGGTTGAGAGGGTTTTAAAGGTTTAGAATGTTTAGAGTGTAGAGAATGTTTTAAAGGTTTAGAGGGTTTAGATTCCCTTTGCTCTAAGCTCTTTGCCCTCTGCTAATAAGCCCGGAGGGCGACACAACTATAGCGATGGGTGCGTAAGCCCCTCGGGAAAAAAGTTTGTGAGGGTTGAAAAGGTTTAGAAGGTTGAGATTTCATCAAAGCCCGGAGGGCGATACAATGATAGCGATGGGTGCGTAAGCCCCTCGGAAAATGAAAGCCCCGAGTTCCTTTTTTCACAACATCTGGAAAAATAAGCCCCTTAGGGCGACACAATGATGTAGAAGGAGGCGTAAGCCCCTCGGAAAATTCACGATGTAAACAGTGGGAGGTTTTGACTTACAATTTTCACTTGTCTGCAATATAACCACAACTCGCAATCATATTTAACATACAACCGCAATTTTTATAGGTCTCTAAACCAAAAACTTGTGAGTTAAAACAGAAACATAATAGTTGTGTATGAATTCACGCTTTTTTGCGTTATGCAGCGGATGAGATTCCCATATCATTCCCATATCGCGATATGGGAATGATATGGGAATCATATCGGAGTGTTATTGAAAGTATTTTGGGATTTCTTTGGGAATGATATTTATACCGTGTGCTAATGGAAAGATGTGATTTGAGTTAGCCAGTTCTTTCTGCAAAGAAAGAATGTGCTGATCCGTTCTTAAATAATGTTTTGTTTTTACTCACAATTTTCCAGATATTTTAAACAGTTGCAGATTGGTTGTAAGGGAGAAAAGAATGTAGGGTGTGGTAACATTGAAAGCAGGTGAAAATTGTGAGTTAAAACAAGAAGCAAGCACACTTGCTACTGAACTTCGCCAACCCCTCAAATTACACAATCGTGAAAGAATGTATTTTTTCACATCAGCAGGGTTGGATTGGAATTGTTCATAAATAGTGACTTCGGGGCGAATTTTTG
>JAKPTX010000243.1 GCA_029570835.1 Bacteroidota bacterium | reverse complement strand
AAGCTTGAATGTAATCTCCTGTGACATCCCAGGAAGCAGAGGTCCCAACTTATGCTTTGGTTCATTCAACTTGGCAAACAGAGGTGCTTTCCCATCATCTCCCCAGGAGACTAGATACACCTCTCCCTTCAACACAAGATCCCTTCCATCCTCTCTTGTGTTCCTGAACTCGAAGCTCACTTCATTATCACCGCTTGTGGTTTTACCATTCCTTTTGACTGAGAATGACGGGCATGGGGAGAATTTCAAAGTTTTTCCTAAATCAGCAAATATTATCTCACCATTAGAAAAAGTGATCTTTGGCAAAATTCCATAATAATATTGCAGCATTTTTTGAATGATAATTTTTCTATCAATATCAATTATGACATTTCCAGAGATGCCATAATTTGACAGGGTTTTCCATATTCTAACATATGGATTTGCTTCAATATCATAAAACCTCGTAGATGATATTAAATTTTTAGGTTTTTCACCCGGGATAAGTAAAGAAACGCCATCATCTTCGGTGAGATAGCCCTTATCAGTTATGCCTACTATATCTCTTCTATTTTCAATAATTTTTCCAGTCTCAAGATTTATTATGTAGCAGTCTAGTGAGAACCATTCTTCAAAAAAGAATTGATTGACTGAGTAATCAAGGCAAACATCCATATTATCTTCAAAAGGCCCCAATCTCCTTAGAAAAACTTTTTTTTCAATGTCAAAAACAGCGATCCCTTTTACATCCTGTGTAACAGCATATTTTTTATTGGCGATTACCGGGACCGGCCCGAAAGACACATTGTCGTTTCTCGTTGTGTCGGGAATTTGTATATACTCGGATTTGCCGGATTCCAGATCAATAAGATATATGCCAAGACCATCAAGGTTTGCTATTAACGTGTTATCAACCAAAGCGTATCCAGGTGCGTATTCGCCAGATGTTCTACCCCATCCTTCTAAAATATAGCTTTTTAAGATTGTTGATGTTCCAGGTGCTATTATCGAAGGCCCTTTAAAATCTTTCTGGAAAAAAGGCAACCATAATACCCCATGCCTTGTTGGAATTAGGGATGCACTTGTGGTATATAAATATGAAAAACCGCGAAATGGCATTCTTGCAAGCTCTCTCCATGATCCATTTTCAAGGACTGAAAGTGATTCGTCGTAGGTGTATCCAGAAGTAGGATTATCTGCTAGATGGATTGCATTTTTATAAAGTCTGCCTTCAAATTCACGATAAGAAACATATGAACTTTCTTCTTTTCTCCACAGAACTTTTCCTGTTTTTGTATCCAAACATTCAATGCCAGCGATGTCCTCCCAGATTATATTTTTGTTGTCGCCACGCACAAAATATTGACTTATCTTGCGGTTTTTGGTCATAGAATGTTTGTTTTCAATTATAATGTCCCCCGATTCAATGTCTATTACATAACCATTCTGGAAGTAAGCCAATTTACCGACAATGTCTATAATCTGTCCGACAGATTCCCCTTGTTTTAGATTTGGTTTGAATTCAAATCTTTTTACAGCATTTCCAGATTGGGCATTATAATATGTCACCGTAAAATTTTTCGTATTCAGAACAATCAGATTGTTTTTATGGAAATCAATCATAGCATCATTTTGAACGTCTTCTGGGATTGTCCATAAAACTTTTGATTTCTCTATATCAATAACAATTAATTTGCTTATTAAAGCAAAATTATTATGCAATATTATGTCACTTGTTCGGTATAATTTATGTTTATTGTCCAATTTCAGCTCCAATAGCACTTTGCCAGTTTCAGCATCAATAATTTTGGAATCAAAAAATATCTTTTTTGGCCCCAATGGTGTATAGAATTTGGGGAACAATGAATAATCCCCAGAATTAGTCCCAAACTCCCATTTTATGCCATCTTGGTCAAACATTATAAGGTATTCCCTAGCTTTCCCTTTTGTTATAGCACAAAATCTTTTTTCATCCATCTTCATTACCCATGATAAATTCGGGCTGGATATAATGCCGAAATCTTTTATGATGGCCATTTTGTTACGAATAAAATTAACCATGTACGGTGTTATTGAAATTGGGATTTCAAGCCCAGTTTGTTTTTCTATACAGGAATATCCAAATTCTGAGTATTTGATGTAGTATTGTTCATCGTTCACCGGAGAGCAAGGTGAATATATGGTCTGGTTCCCAGAATACGGCAAAAATGGAAAAGCAATTTCCTGGTCCTGCGAGTTTGTTGAGAGATTGTTTGTGATTCCTTCGCAGTTATCCTGGTTTCCAGTTATTGCACTGGCCTGTCCAAAAACAAGAACCAGTGACAAAACAATACATTGGCAAACCAACCCCAATTTTCTTTTTCTTGCTATATATTGTCCCATACAGAAAGCCTCCTTTATCATCCATGAATACAACCAACATCAGTACATTGATAAGTTTTATCTACAACCAGACTCCTGCAACTACTATCTGTCCCAGTTGTTGCGCACGTAATAGCAGATGTTCCAATATCCACACAATACTCATTGCTGCATCCATCATCCGAGCAAGTCCATCTACCTTCCCCACACAGTCACAACAATAGCCTTCTGCTGGTCAAGAGCAACAGGAGTACCATCAAAAAGAGGTCTAGGATCTTTATCATACTCAGATAAAACAGACTTCTCCCTGTCCATTAATCCATTGGATTCCACAACAAGAGCAAAATACTTCCCTTCACCTTTCTGATTATTCTCAAGTAAAGGTGGCTCAGGAACCTTAAAGCTAATCTCCTGTGACATTCCAGGAAGCAGAGGTCCCAACTTGTGCCTTGGTTCATTCAGCTTGGCAAACACTGGTGCCTTCCCATCATCACCCCAAGAGACAAGATACGCCTCTCCTTTCAACACAAGGTCCCTTCCATCCTCCCTTGTGTTCCTGAACTCAAAACTTACCTCACCTGCTCCATCCTTGCTACCACCCACACCCTTCCCTGTCCTTTTGACAGAGAATGACGGGCATGGGGAGAGCTTGACGGTATTTCCAAGGCATGTTAGCAACATTTCATCATTAAAGATGAAAGGTGTGTTTTTGCTAGGATCATATGAAAATAACCTCTGCACAACTTCCTTTTTGTCCAGGTCAATCACACCGGAATTAGATATGATGTAATTTGAAAAATGCTTCCACAGAGTGTATTCCATGAAGTTGTATCTCATCAAATCGAAACGCAGCTTAATCGGATCGATTATTGGTTCTGCTTCTTTCCCTGGGATAATCAGGTTGAGAGTTTTATTATTCTTAACAATGAATCCTTTGTCTGTTACACCAACAATATATTTATCGCTACCACTAGACCCATCCTCAATGATTTTGATGGTTTCCCCTGTTTCAAGGTTCTGTATGTAATTTTCAGCTGAAAACCATTCCCCCACAAACAAGTGGGTGGTCTTGTTGCCCAAACTGAAGAGGCGTTTATCGCCATCCTCCCCCAATCTTCTAAGAAAGACTTTTTTCTCAATGTCGAAGGAGACAATTTTCCCATTTATATCTTTAGTAACAGCATATTTTTTGTTTGCAAATATTGGGACGGTTCCAGTGTAAATGCTGTCTTTTCCCTTTGATGCGCGAGGAATTTGTATGAACTCGGTTTTGCCAGATCCGAGATCGATAATATATAGCTTCTGGCCATAAACATTTACCAGCAATGTGTCACCTATGAGCGCGTATCCAGCAGAGCTTTCAAAAAACACTCCCCCCCACTCGGGAATGAGGTAGGTCCTCAAGACTTTTGAGGTGCCGGGTGCTATGATTGATGGCCCTTTGGACTCGTGCTGGAAATAGGGTAGCCATAATATTCCTTGTTTTGTTGGTATCAGAGACACATCATTGTTTGAGTAGTAAAGTTTAAAAACATTTGAATAGAAAGGCACTCTTGCCAGTTCTTTCCATGATCCACCCTCAAATATTGAAAGTGATTCATCATAGATGTTTTCCAGTGTGGGATCATCTGCAAGGTGGATTGTGTTTTTGTACAGCTTGCCTTCACATTCCTGATAATAGGTGCTTCCACTGTACTCTTTTTTCCATAGAACTTCTCCAGTTTCAGGGTCTATGCATTCGATGCCAGCATCATCCTCCCAGATGATGCATTTTTCATCGCCAGCCCTGAAAAGCCAGCTGTGTCTATATCCAGGTGTTGGACATATTTTCTTTTTGGATAGAACTATCCCTGACTCAAGATCTACTATATAACCACATTGAGAGTAAATTGACTTGCCAGCAAGACCGTCAAGAGCTCCACCAAAACGCTTCTCCCCTGGTTCCAGGCGAGGTTTGAACTCAAATGTTTTCAAGAGCTCCCCAGA
>JAKPTX010000220.1 GCA_029570835.1 Bacteroidota bacterium | reverse complement strand
CGGCTGTGTTTAAAAGGGCACTTCGTCATTGATGGTTTCCGCGGATGTTTCCCCTTCCTTGAATCCCCTGCCGTCTGTCTTGATGAACTCGATGGTGTTCCCGATGATCTGGAAGGTGCTGCGGGGCTGTCCATCGTCGGTTGTCCACTTGTTCTGGTCCAAGATACCGGAGATGGCGATTCTGGCGCCCTTGTGGAGATACTGGGCGCAGATCTCGGCCAGCTTGTGGAAGGTCACGCACTTGATCCAGCAGGTTTTCTTTTTTCCGGACTGAAAAGCGATGTTGAAAGAGGCCACGGGGTTTCCGTCGGGCGAGTAAAAGACCTTGGGATCGTCTCCCAGGTTCCCGGTCACGATGCATTGGTTGATCATGGATGGTTCTCCTTTCTGAAAATGATGGGTTAAAATGGGTTGATTTTGTGGGTGCTTTGGCTTATTCTTTTAACCGATTTTACAAGTTCTCTCCTTTCCTGAAAGTATTTGCTAATAAAGGGTTAGAAATAACTCTTTGTTATTAATGTATATAGTGATTGCTTCTATCCCTGATTTTACGGAGGAGGCTAAAACAAAATGAATGGCAGGGTTGTAAAAATTGTCAGTTTTGTCCTGTTGATCGCGACCTTCATGCTATGTGCTTCATGCACCAGTGTAAAATGCGAAGTTGAAAAATTATCATGCAAATGGGATTGTCCGGAAACAATCGGCTTGAAACAAGTTTGTGAGCAGAAGTGCAATTTGCAATACGATCTATGCAGGAATAAATAACGGGACACAAGGAGTTGGTAATGAAAAAATCGGATTTGATGGATGCGCTTGCAAAGAGACATCATCTGACGGAGAAGCAGGTTTATGACGTAGTGAAACTCGTCTTTGACGGTTTTACTGATACGCTTAAAAAAGACGGCAGAATAGAGATTCGTGGATTTGGAAGTTTTACCGTGAGGGAATATGGCGCTTATAAAGGAAGGAATCCAAGGACTGGAAATGATGTACAGGTAAAACCGAAACGACTTCCGTTTTTTAAGGTGGGGAAAGAATTAAAGGGAATGGTGGATGGATGATAAAAAAGTTGATATTTGAATGATACAAATAATAACACAAATGGAGCAATCATGAAAACTAAAGATCACATAGAACACATTGCATTGTTTGTCGACCTTGACAGCTTTGTAGGTTTTTGCCTTGGCCTCGGACTACCGATTGAATTATCGCCAGAGATTGAGAGATTGACAAAGTTGGGCAGAATTATAATCAGGCGGTCATTTGGGGACATTTATAAACTTCCCATACCCCCCGAATCGAAGGCTGAACTCCGAAAAATGCTACAACATAATCAAATTCAGCATGAAGACATTCCATATCAAAACGCTTTTAAAAACAGCTCTGATATTCGATTAGTAGTCGATGCCCTTTCGTCAGCATTTTCTAATGATACCATTGATATGTTCGCTGTTGTTGCTAATGACAGGGATTATTTACCACTTTTTTCAAAGCTGCGAGAAATGGGGAAAAATATTATTGGTATCGCTGGAAATAAAGACATTACACCTGACTTGTATATGAAAGCTTGTGACTATTTTTTTTACCACGAAACCCTTACCAGTAATCCTTCTCGAACATTAGAAAAAGACGGATCGAATACGAAAATACCTCATCATAATATTGATCTTGAAGGATCTGATTTAATGGCCACAAAATTCAACAAGGATGATGCTGTTAAATTACTTGTTGACGCAATGACCGCACTAGATGCAAAGGGCAGTAGCATCGTGGCCGGTTCCATGGTGATTCAAATAATGCGGAGACTAAAGCCGGACTTTGATTTAAATACATATGGATTCAACAATTTTAAGGAATTGTGTGAATATGCAGCGGCGGCTAACATTATTGATATTGAACACCAAGGTGTTATATTCAATCTGCAATTAAAAAGTGTTCCTGCAATGGAACATAATCAGTCAATAACGACTCCTGTAGAAAATAACAACCAAACTATAGAATCCAGTCCGGATCAATTACACAAATGGTTTGAAAATAAAGTGAAAATACGGCTACCAGATTTATCAGAACGTAAAATGATTTATGAGCGATTATTTCAAGGTGAACTTTACAAAGACGGAATTAGCCTTCTTGATCTGACAAAAAAAGTTCAGTCGGAAATTACAAAATCTAAAACTGCCCAAGAAGCATGTTTCAAAATATTATACAGTTTATACAGGGCAAGTTGCTTTTCCTGTAGTCCTGGGACAACACCATATAATCCGATTGTACGAGGGATAAATGCTTCTGATGACTATGATATCCTGGATATGCGATTTATCAAAAACATCATCAAGGTTTATACTAATGAAAATAAAAATAACGTTGATCCAGCTTCATGGAGCGAATTATTTTTTGGTTCAAAAGACAAGGCAGAACTCATAAAGGAAAACACGCTATCACTTTAAAAAAGAAATCTCCTTAATTTACTAATGACGCGTAACAAACATATTAAAAATTAATTTAATTTGACATCCTCCATCATCGGTAGTATTTTAAGGTCAAACATTGCCAGTGAATCTATCAACCCGATAGACACAAACCGGCCCTAAGAGATCTGGAAAAGTTGGTCTCCCTGAGTAATCAGCAAACTCAAGGAGGCCTTTTTTATTTTGGAGGTAACGAGGCATGACCATTATATTTTCAGAGCCAACATTGGGCGACAAGCTTTTGGCGGTTATGGGAAAGAAGCGGGCGGTCTTTATCCCGGACATTTACAGCAGGTTCGGGAAATATGCTTACGGGAGGGCGGCGAAAGAATCTTTTCTGGAAGCTTTGATAAGACCGAAGAATAAGGAATTGGAAGAAGGCTGGTTTTATCAAGATGAAATCATGCCGCCAATCAACCGTGAGGAAAGGGATATTTGATATAGAGACAATTATGCCTGGGTGATTGCCGGACAGGTAATCATGCACAGACCCTATGAGGTTTGAGAAAGTTAGCCTCCCGTTAAGTGAACGCGTTCATTTTGGGGAGGTTTTTCATTTTAGCGCTGATTGCTACCTATATTAATTATAAAGCAATCGAGAAAGAAATTGCAGGTAAATCCAATAAAAAGAAGAGGAGTTCTATAATGGCTAAAAACAAGGAAAGAGATTTCAGCATCTGTGAAATATTCAGGGAGTGGTTCGCGGAAAACAGTCACCGCTTTA
>JAKPTX010000191.1 GCA_029570835.1 Bacteroidota bacterium | reverse complement strand
AATGGTATTCATTTATATTTTTCATAGATTATTATATGATTTTTTATTGATTTTATAGATTCATAATAAAATTCTAAAAATTTTTTTAATGAATTAGTAGAATTTGACATTCATATAGATATTCTTTAAGTATTAATATGTTTGGTAGGTTACGGATTGTAAGTGAATTATGTTGATAAGTATTAAATTAAAAGTAGCGCCCATTAGCCAAAGTTAAAAACTGTAAGTGAATATGTTTTTTATAGAATTATTCATAAATAGGGGTATGAATAAAAATATGAAAATATTTTATGAAGATTTCGCAGAATTTGGCAATTCATAAAATAGAAATAATAGAATATTCCAACCAGAATAGGAATACCCATTAAATAGAAAATTTAATTTGTATTGGAATGGTTGATGAGACAGGTTGTTCGATGTAGTCATGGAAATGGAAAATATTTGGCGTAACCCTACGGGTTACTATAAATTGTATATTTTTATGTTGTTTTAAAACTTAATGAATTATGGCACGTAGCCGAACCATACGTTTACCGGAACCGGATTTCTTACCTGCCACCAAGCAGAAGAATCTTGACCCTACATATAAGCCGAGGTATGACAGAATGATTTTCTTTTTGGCTTTGTTAGGATTGACCGAAGAACAGATGGGTCAGGTTCTGCACGTGAACAGTAAGGTTATACTGAATTGGCGCAATAAGCATCCGTCGTTCGAGGAAGCCATTCGCAAGGGCAAGGAAGAAGCCGACGCACGTGTGGCTCATTCACTTTATCAAGCCGCCATTGGTTACAAGTGTAAAAAGAAAACCGTTTTGACCAACCGTGTAAAGGAATACGATAAACGGGGCAGGGTTATTAAAGAATGGACAGAACCTTTGATTGTTGAAACCGAAGAACAACTTCCACCAAATGTTACGGCAGCCGTAAAGTGGTTACAAGCCCGTCAACCCGAACGGTGGAGTGACCGTATTAAAATAGACGCACGGTTTAACGTTGACCACAGCCTTGATTTAACGGAATTTTCGGTCGAAGAACTTGAAATGCTTAATAAGTTAAGCGAACGCCGCCGGGAAGTTAATAAAATCGAAGAATCAGAATACGTAGAACAATGAATGCCGAAGTAGCCGAACAAGTACGTAAACGCCGTTTGGTCAGTCCAAGGGATATAAACCGACCCGTCGAAGGGATCGACCAAGCCAAGTTTGCCAAAATTTTAGGCAACCCGTTAGGTATTCAAAAGGAATTGAATAACCGTTCGTTGTTTCATTTTTTACAATGGGCGTGGCCTGAAGTAAGCACTCAGCCATTTGTACCGAATTGGCATATTGAATATTTGTGTCACGAACTTGAAGCAATAGCTCAGCGTGTAGGTAATAAAGAACGTAAAAAATATGATTTATTGATTAACGTGCCTCCCGGTTCTACCAAAACGCTACTATGTTCTATTATTTTTCCGGTTTGGTGTTGGACACGTTGGTATTGGATGCGGTTTATTACCGCATCGTATTCGGCTACACTTTCGTTGGAATCAGCCGAATATAGCCGTGACCTTATTAAATCGGCACGGTTTAAGGAACTTTACCCCGAACTTGATATTAAAACTGACAAGGATACAAAAGCTAATTATAAAATCGTATTAAAGGAGAAAAGTCGAATATCGGAGTTTCATACCCGTGAACGTCCCGGTGGGAATCGTTACACTACTTCGGTAGGCGGTACGTTGACGGGTTTTCACGCAGATGTTATTATATGGGACGACGCATTGAATCCCCAACAGGCTTCTTCGGACAAGGAATTGGAAATAGCAAACCATTGGATTGACCAAACGCTTTCTACTCGTAAGACGAATAAGGATATTTCTGTAACGATCGGTATCATGCAGCGTTTGCATCAGAACGATCCGTCAGGTCACTTGTTGGATAAACAAAAGGATAATTTACGTCATATCTGTATTCCGGGTGAGATTGAACACTTTGCAAAGCAGGTAAAGCCCAAAGAACTTATTAAGTATTATATTAATGGTATGTTTGACGTAAATCGTATGCCTTGGTCTGTTTTAAAGGAACTTGAAGCCGACTTGGGACAATACGGGTACGCAGGGCAAATAGGACAGAACCCGTCGCCTCCGGGTGGTGGTATGTTCAAGATTGAGTCGTTTCAGATGACTTCCCAAATATTTGCCGATACCGACATTGTACGTACCGTCAGATATTGGGATAAGGCAGGTACGGCAGGTGGAACAGGGGCATACACGGCAGGTGTGAAGATGAGCCGTTTAAAAAATGGTATGTTTTTGGTAGAGGACGTAAAACGTGGACGGTGGAGTTCCGAGCATCGTGAGAGAATCATACAGCAAACTGCCGAAGCCGACGGTAAGAAGGTACACGTAGTCGTAGAACAAGAGCCGGGAAGCGGTGGCAAAGAGAGTGCCGAGAATACGATACGTAACCTTGCCGGTTGGTTGGTAGAACGTGACAAGCCTACCGGAGATAAAGCCTTACGTGCCGACCCGTTAAGCGTACAGGTAAATAACGGTAACGTGATGTTACGTGTAGCTGATTGGAATAAGTTGTATAAAGAGGAATTTGAACTTTTTCCAAATTCCACGTACAAAGATCAGGTTGATGCAAGTAGTGGGGCTTTCAACTTTTTAATTCGTAAAAAGGATGCAAGGAGGATAACTTAATGGAACAGAAAAACGAACAACAAGAATTGATGCGTAAAGTGCAGGTATTTTCAGAAGTACTTGGCAGATTTCAGTTTTTTTCAAATCTTGGACTTGATTCTTATGATGGTAGTCGTGATATTTATAAAGCATTAGGTTATCCAAAAGAAATTACTTGGCAAAATTA
The DNA here is from genome assembly GCA_029570835.1 of Bacteroidota bacterium. Lineage (GTDB taxonomy): Bacteria > Bacteroidota > Bacteroidia > Bacteroidales > WCHB1-69 > UBA5429. The sequence goes on along the minus strand of JAKPTX010000191.1, from coordinate 1,951 downwards.
TTGGGCAAGGTACGGACGACAGGATATTGCCAAGGCTATTATTGACCGTCCTGTGAAAGCGTCTTGGAAAGGTGATATTGATGTTATTGAAACAGTAGAAGATTCATTAACACCTTTTGAAAAGGCTTGGGCTAATATTTACACACGATTAAAATTAAAGTCAATTTTTATCCGTGCTGATAAACTTACAGGTATTGGTCGTTATTCTGTATTGTTTCTTGGACTTAATGATACAACAAATACTGAAAATCTTATAAAACCTGTACAGAAAAAAGACGGGTTAAAATTATTGTATGTCAAAGCCTTGTCGGAACAGACAGCACAGATAGCCACATTTGAGGAAAATGCAAGTAGTGAACGATACGGATTACCGTTGATTTATAATGTGATGATTCGTAGTGGTGAAAATACTAAAACTGTTAAGGTACATTATTCACGTATTGTACATTTGTTGGAAGAGCCTATTGATGATGAAATTTATGGAACCCCACGCCTACAAGCGGTTTATAATCGGTTGATAGACTTGGAAAAGTTGATTGGCGGTGATGCTGAAATGTTCTGGCGTGGAGCAAGACCTGGATACACGGGTGAGGTTTCACCGGATTATCAGATGACTCCTGAAATGTTATCTGATTTAAAAACTCAGATTGATGAATTTGAGAATAATTTAAGGCGTATCCTTATCAATGAAGGTGTGAAATATGATGCTTTGGCACAACAGATAGCCGACCCGTTGAGTCATGTTGATGCACAAATGCAGATGATTTCAGCCGTAACAGGTATTCCAAAACGTATTCTTACAGGTTCTGAGCGTGGAGAATTAAGTTCTGCACAAGACAAATTGGAATGGATTTCTTACGTAACTTCTCGTCGTGAGGAACAGAACGAGCCAAATATTCTTCGTCCTTTCATAGATAAGTGCATCGAGATAGGTGTACTGCCAAAGCCCTCAAACCCATATATGGTCAGATGGGATAAGTTGTTTAGTCTCTCGGATAAGGAAAAGGTGGATATTGGCCATACGAGGGCTTTGGCTATGAAAGAATTTTCAATGGGTTCAATAGAAGAGTATGTAACACTTGATTTGTTCTTAAAGCATTTTATTAACTTTGATGAGGTACAGATTGAAGAAATTATTACTAATCGTAAACGAGCCATTGAAGAAGAAGAAGAATTGACAAAGGATGAAGAAGAAATGATGATGCCTGAAAGTGATGGTGAAGCTCGTAAATCGGCTTCTGATGCACAAGGTAAAGCACAAAATCCAAATCCTGTGAGTGGTGTACGTAGAGTTAGTCAAATATTAAAATAGTGAAAAATAAAAATGAATGAGCTATGAGTATCAAAACAACATTGGAACAAATTGGTGCTGCGGCACAGAAGTTGAAAAATGAGGCTACAGCCGGTGGATCTCAAATGTACTATATCGGTGACGTCATTGGTGATCTGGTAGAGGTGACCGAACAAATCCACAGTCAAATGGAGAATGGAAGTGTATCCGATGATGAGCTTGCGGCCATACAGGGAGCCAATTCCCCGAATGCTACCAATTCATTTGCTACAATGAATGATCTTTCAGATATAAGTGGATTAAGCATCCAGTCAGCAGTTGTCGTTGAAACTACAAGCAACGCAAAGACAAATGGGGCGGCACTTATTGCAGCTTACACGGCGGCAAAGGCACTTACACCAAACGGTGAAGAATTATCAGCTACAAACAGGGCTTGTGTTATCATACCTCCGGGTAATTATGATCTTGACCACGGTGAAGATGATGCTTGCGTGCCGTTGACTTTGGACACAGAATTTGTTGACATCATTGGACTGACAACGGACAGAAGTTTGCAACAAATTTACGGTACACCAGAGGCAACCAATTCAGGGGTAATTGTGCAGACGGCTGATGATGTGCATGTTTCAAATTTGTATGTCAAAATACTTACTGAGGTTG
>JAKPTX010000184.1 GCA_029570835.1 Bacteroidota bacterium | reverse complement strand
CACAGGAGATGCCACTTTATTTATTCACGATTATAATCATTATAGGAGGTAATAATGGACGAAAAACAAGGAATAGATGTACTAGAGTTTCAAGTCGATCTAATCCAACATCTGATTGAAAGGGCTGATACAAAAGCTTCGATTTTATTAGCTTTCCTGGGCGTGATTTTAGCAATTTCAATCAATCAAGATGCCTTTTTACGTATTCTTACGACTAATTTCCTAGAGGGGAGTAATCACCCTCCCTTATTACTGCTCATAATGGTTTGTCTTTCTTTTGTTTCTTTTTCTATAAGTTTTGTTTTTGTGGTTTTAACCCTTCGTGCACGTCTTCATATTGAGCAAATTGGATTGACACCATCTATTTTCTACTTTGAAACGATATCAAAATATGAGGCATTTGACGAATTCAAAGCTGAATATGAAAAAATAACAAATCCTAAAACGCAATTGCTTAAAGAAATATATAATAATTCGAAAATATGTGCATTAAAGTACAAGTACTTCAATTATTCTTTATCTTCTCTGGTTTTTGGAGTTGTTTTACAACTTTGCGCTATTGTTTCGATTTCACTCTTTTTTAAAGGATTGCCTTAATGATTGTAGTAATTGCAGATATAATTAACTCCAAAAGTCTACTTAACCGTGTACAGGTTCAGGAAAGCCTTCAACAAATTTTAAACCAAATTAATGAAACGTTCGAAGAATATCTTGCTTCGAAATTTACTATAACGCTGGGTGATGAGTTCCAAGGTGTACTTAATCATAGTAACAATTTGTTACATATCTTGGATAAAATTACTTTTCCTCTACTGCCAGTAAGGTTCCGGTTTGGTATTGGCATTGGGGCTCTAACAACTAAGCTTGATCCTTCCATCTGCATTGGATCGGATGGACCAGCTTTTTGGAAGGCCCGTGAAGCAATTGAATATGTTCACAGAAATAATGATTACGGACGCGCCAATATTCATCTGAGTGTCGAAGAGCCGGATGATAGCGTTAACCTTATCAACCAAATACTGAAGTTGACTGCCCTGCAAGTAAGTGGATGGCGTGATTCCCAAATTAACGTTTACAAAGTCATTCTGGAGGAGGAAATCGTGGATCCTGAAGAAATCAATCATCAAAGGATCGCGGAAAAACTCGATATTCTTACATCTTCATTGACGCGCAGATTTGAGTCCAGCGGAATAAAGCG
>JAKPTX010000178.1 GCA_029570835.1 Bacteroidota bacterium | reverse complement strand
GGAGGATGGAGAATGGAGGATGGAGAATGGAGGATGGAGAATGGAGGATGGAGAATGGAGGATGGAGAATGGAGGATGGAGAATGGAGGATGGAAAATGGAGGATGGAGAATGGAGGATGGAGAATGGAGGATGGAGAATGGAGGATGGAGGATGGAGAATAGGGAATGGAGAATAGAGAATAGAGAATAGAGAATAGAGAATAGAGAATAGGGGATTAGAGACGAGGAGACTTGATGATGAGTTAAGAGGGGTAAATGCTTTTTATATCTTCTTTGATTAATATTGCGGAATAGACATATAAAAACGGGATAAAATTCCTTTATTAACCCTTAGGGATAAAATTTTTTGAGAAATTATTCGATGAAAAGGAATTCTATTTCACTGAACGAAGGGTTGAGGTTGAGCGTCGAGTATAGAGTATATGGAATTATTACTGATATATTCCGGAACATATTCTTTCATTTTTTTCACCAATTTGTATGAATCATTTTCAATTACGGTTTGGCCAAGTTCGAACATCATTTTCTCGATTTCTTCTGGATGATACATTTTTACTTTGGCACCCAAAATTTTGGGATGAGAGGTAGGAATTACATTTTCGCCATCGTTGAGGAGTTCTTCGAACAATTTTTCGCCAGGTCGTAATCCAACTTCCTCTATTTGAATATCTTTACCGAGACGTAATCCAGATAACTGAATCATTTTAATGGCGAGATCATATATTTTAACTGGCTGACCCATATCAAAGACAAAAATTTCGCCTCCTTGACCCATGGCACCTGCTTCAAGGACTAAACTACAGGCTTCAGGAATTGTCATAAAATAACGCCTAATGTCTTTATGCGTAACAGTGACGGGTCCACCCTTTTCAATCTGTTTCTTGAAAAGGAGCACCACTGAACCATTGCTTCCTAATACATTACCAAAACGTGTGGTGATAAAACGAGTTGTCCCATTGCTAAGCGCCTGGGTATAAATTTCTGCTATTCTTTTGCTTGCCCCCATCACATTGGTGGGATTAACCGCCTTATCTGTCGAAACCATCACAAATTTATCGACTTTATATTCCACGGCTAAATCGGCTATGTTTTTCGTACCAAATACGTTTACCATCACGGCCTCGTAAGGATTGTCTTCCATAAGTGGAACATGTTTGTATGCCGCAGCATGATAAATTATCTGTGGTTTATAAGTTTCGAAAATTTGTTTCATTCTTGTTTTTTCCTTGATATTGGCCACAATAAATACCACTTGTTGCAAAATATCGCTGTATTTTTTTGAATACCTTAGTTCAGATTGAAGATCGAACAAGGCTGATTCGGCTTGGTCCACCAAAATTACTCTTGTTGGTTGATATTCTAATACCTGACGTACTATCTCGCTGCCTATAGAACCCGCTGCACCAGTGATAAGAACCACTTTACTTAAAAGATCTTCTTTTACATGACTATTGTCGAGTTTTATAGGAGGTCGTCCTAATAAATCCTCGATTTTTATTTCACGAATTTGATTTACACTCAATTGACCATTAATCCAATTTTCAGCAGGAGGTATATTCTTTACCTGTAAATTAACTTCTAAGGCTTTTTCGATGATTGCTCTTCTTTTTTCGTTATCTATATTGGGAATAGCAAGAATCATCTGAGTAATATGATGCCTGTTGATAAATTTTTCATTGAAGACTTGTGTTGGAGAATAAACTTTCGTTCCATCAATGCTTTTATTGACTTTACTTTCATTATCATCAATAAATCCTATTATTTTGTAATTATGGTTCGAATCTTGTTGAAGGGCACTACGTGTAAGCATTCCTGCCGAACCAGCTCCATAGATAAGAACAAAAGTACGGTTACTATGCTCTTGTTCGGTTATTTCCATAAAAATAACCTTGATAATAATCCTGCTTCCAATGAGAAAAAGATTACATAAGGCAAATTGAACAATTATTACTCCAGCTGCAATTGTAAAATTGTGAATCAATTGAAATCGTTGAACAATGTATTCACCTGTTATAAGAAGGATAAAAGCAAAGGAGGTGGCTTGCAGAATTCGTGTAATGTCTTTTATGCCTGTATGGCGGATGATGCCTACATAAGAACGGGTTGTTAAAAAGGCAAATGAATAAGATAATAAGATGAGAACGATTTCAAATATGAACCATGGGTAAGCATGAGGTGAAATAGAGTAGCGAACGAATAGAGCCATAAAATAAGCTGCTACCGCTACGCTTAAGTCAAAAGTAAAAGTAATCCATCGAGAAATGAACCGATGAGAGTAATACTTGTTGAATAATTTCTTAATCATTGCTGTTGTTTTTTAATAAAAAATCATTAGCTGTAATATACCAAAAACCTGTTCTTTACATGAGACTCTCTTATCGTAAAACACCTTTGATATGTTATTACGGTAATCATTCAACAAATATACGTTGCTTTTGGTAAAAATGTTTCTGAATGAGAAAAACTTTCGTAAAAATTTGTATTTGCTCACGATAGGGGGTTAAACTAATATCTGCGAAGACGATCTGCACTAACTATTTCTTTCTCGCTGATTTCCGCAGATGCATTTCTGCGTTCTTCTGCGAGTTTTATTCTGCGATAATCTGTGGGAGATGTATTTTTTCTCGCTGATTCACGCAGAATATCAACTGATAACTTATAACTTAATGTTGACAACTTAAAACAAATAACTGATAACTGTTAACTGATAACTGTTAACTGATAACTGTTAACTGATAACTGTCAACTGATCACTGACAGCAGATAACTGTCAAACTCCATTCTCCAACCTCCAACATCAATCCTCCAATCTCTGCGTTCTTCTGCGAGTTTTATTCTGCGATAATCTGCGAGA
>JAKPTX010000136.1 GCA_029570835.1 Bacteroidota bacterium | reverse complement strand
AACCTTAGATTTTTTTGATCAATTTGGACTTACTAAACTGATTGACAATGAGTTAAAAAGTAGGGGATTAAAATCTAAATATAGTTATTCCGATATTGTAAAAAATTTATCAGCAATTTTTCTTTGTGGAGGTGATGTCATCGAAGATATAAACATGTTTCGTAATGATGTTTTTGCGGTTAATCCTGCCTATCGTTTCTGTAGCGCAGATACCATTCTTCGCTCTTTTAGTGAATTGGCTGTTGATAACATTAATGTTGTTTCTGAGAGCGGTATAAAATATGCCTTCAATGTCAATGACACATTGAACTCTTTGTTAATAAAGTGCCTATTGAAGTGCCAGTTACTTGGTGATTTAGATGATCTTGTACTTGACTACGATAATCAGTTAATTGAAACCGATAAATACGATGCCCGCTACTCATACAAGGGAAAAAATGGTTACTTCCCAGGTATAGCTCAAATCAATAATCATCCTGCTTATATAGAAAATCGTGATGGTAATGCTAATGTAAAAACAGACCAAGCGGAAACTCTAAAGAGAATGTTTGGTCATTTTATTGAAAACAATATACGTATAAAAAAAGTAAGGTTAGACTGCGGTTCGTATGCAAAGAATATTGTGGAAGTGATAGATGCCGACGATAGAATTTTTTACGTTCGTGCTCAACAGTGTGCTTCCTTACATAAACGCTTTGAAGAGGAACTATCCTCCGAAGATTGGAAAGATGTAGAAATTAACTACCATCGATGCCAACTTGCAAGTTTACCCTTTACTTCATTTCTTTCCCACAAAGGGTACCGTTTAGTAGTACAGCGAACACTTATAAAAGACGAACAATCAACACTTTTCGACAGTTACATCTATCGTACTATTCTCACTAACGATACTACCAGTAGTGAAGAGAAAATCGTGCGTTTTTACAATCAAAGAGGTTGTTCAGAACAAACTTTTGACATAATGAATAATGACTTTGGATGGTCTCACTTACCTTGCTCTTTCATGATGCAAAATGTTGTTTTTATGACATTTACAGCTATTATTAAGAACTTTTATACCACTCTTATGTTGAAATTATCTCAAAAAGATAACTTCCAAAAAGAATTTGCCCTAACAGCAACATCGCGTCTCAAAAGGTTTATTTTTCGCATAGTTCAAGTTCCTTTCAAATGGGTTCATGGGAGCAAGGAGTGGGTACTACAGCTATTCACGAGTCGCCCTTATGACATTTTGCAAACCTGACAACTATTTTTTGCTGAAAAACTAATACCTCATTCGTTTGGGTGGGGGAAGTTGTATCCTTTTTGCTAAAAATCGAGCTTTATTAGT
>JAKPTX010000097.1 GCA_029570835.1 Bacteroidota bacterium | reverse complement strand
GAATATAGCGGATTTTGCCACCTAATTCAGCTTTGATTTGCTCCGCGATATAAAGACTATTTCCCGTTGATGAAAACTCAACCACTATGGATTAGAAATCCATAGGTTGGATTGCGAATAGAATTCGCCTGAGTTTCGACAAATGTCGATTAAAAAGAGGTAAACTGAAAGTTCATTGAAATTATTCAAGAATGAAATTCTCATCTGAGTTGGGCTTATCTTTATGATGGGACAAATACGATGCAAGCATTTCTTCGGTTAAATGACCGGTACTCCAACTACCGTAACCGACTCCCCAAAAATGGGAACCCCAATAGCGGCGGTGAAGTTCCGGAAACTCCTGCAACAACATGCGGGAGCTACGACCTTTTAAACGCTTGACCAAATCGCTGACACTTAACTTGGGCGGGTAACTCAATCGAGTAGGAGGAAAATAAAATAGGATTTTCCTCCTATTCTATTTTCCGACCTCTCACACCACCGTATGTACTCACGTGTACGGCGGTTACATTAGAGTGGACTACGAGATTGTCGTTGGTAGTTTTCTGATAGACTATAATAGTTTTGTTTAGCGAACCAAAGGTTATTCATTCCTATGCTTATGGCGGGGCTGTTTGACAGTCGCCACCATCCTTTTCCACTTAGGGCGGTACGCCAACTTAGTGTTTTCTCAACCCCCAGAGAGGTGAGGAATCGAACGATACCGATTACTCGTTTACATTGCTTTAAACGGTAGCATTTGAGACGTCGGCGAAGCCATCCGTCTAAACTTTTAAGTTTTCTTCCCATAGAAGCGTACTTGAAGTATTGCATCCATCCTTGTAACAATGATCTGAGTTCTTGAATGACTTGCTCAAAGCTTACGCCACGATTACGGCGTGTGATTTCTTTGAGTTTGTCCTTTAATCGTTCTTCACTTTGTTTGCTTAGCCCTAATTTCCCATTGGCTAACAAACTGTGTCCTAAAAAGTTTACTTTATAGCTCGGCTTTATGCCGCTCTTCTCTCGGTTAACTTTCAACAACATGACATTTTCTATAAACCCGATTATGCTGTTATGCACTCGCTCAGCAGCCTGTTGACTACCTACGAATATTTGAACATCATCGGCATAGCGCACAAAGTCTAAACCTCGACGAGTGAGCTCTTGATCTAACTCATCTAATACGATGTTGGAGAGCAACGGACTGAGAGGACTGCCTTGCGGTGTGCCTTTGATTCGTTGGTTGCTTAATCCGCCCTGAAGTATATCGGTTTTGAGGATACGACTGATAAGAGAAAGCATTCGCTTGTCTCCTATCCTTGTACTCAGAAGCCAAAGCAACCGTTGGTGGTTGACTTCATCGAAGAACTTTGCTAAGTCTACGTCAACCACTGTGCTTTTCCCTGAGTTAACAATTTCGCATGCTCGACGTAATGCGTCGTGTGCGCCTCGACGAGGGCGAAAGCCAAAACTCGATTCAGAAAACTTCGGATCGTAAATAGGTTGTAGTACCTGGTTAATTGCCTGTTGTACAACACGGTCTTTCACTGTGGGAATACCCAATTGTCGATAACCCCCTTTGGGCTTAGGAATTTGAACCCCTTTGACAGGTTGGGGAACATATGTGCCAGATATCAGTTCTTCTTGGAATTCTTTGTAGTGATTCTTAAACCATACTCCAAATTCTGCTATACTCTGATTGTCTACACCACTGCTTCCACCATTTCGGCGAACCTGTCTATAGGCTTTGGTTAGATTTGAAAGATGGGTCATGCGTCCCATCAAGTCTCTCGTCTGATTACGTTCTTCTTCGCATATAGAAAGCCACACGGAACTGACCTTCCCGCTTCTTTCGTGCCATACGGGTACTTCGGTTGCGAAAAGGCTACCTTGTTTATAACATTCTGCTGTTTTCTTTTGCTTCATCTGTCTTTAAGGTTATTTTCTGTCCCTTTACATTGACTTTTACTATTCTAAAAAAACTCATCAGCTCTAATGTTTCTGCCCTTCGCTCCACTCTCATTACAAGAGCTTCTTCACTACTATGGCATCTGCTGACTTCTGCATAACAACTTGTTATACAGACCTCCTACGGTAAACTCATACATCTTTCCCCATAAATGACACAATTTACTACCCTTGTTTTACGTCCAATTATAGGGCTTCGCAGTCCAGTGCCCACTTGCCCACAAGGTAAGCCTTGTATTGTGTTCCTGTTCGTTCATTCATGGTTTTGTCGCCGACTTCCTTCAGATTTGCCCTCGCGAACAACACCCTTGTCTTTGACTAACGTTTCCAATTGGCTGGCACGTTCGGGATTTCCACCCTATAGATATATGGTATGCGTAGCGCACAAAAAAGAGCTATTTCATTATGAAACAGCTCTTTTAGTTCAACAAATAGGCATTCTATTTAATAACAAGTTTGTATGAAGAGATTCCTTTTTCAGTTTCCACTTTTACCACATAGAGCCCACTTAATTGATGAATTGTAAGCATTTCATTTTCACTAACATAATGCGAATCAATTAATTTACCAACCATATCATAAATAGTGATATGTGATGTTTCAGCAGCCACAATATTAACAACCCCATTGGAAGGATTAGGATAGATTTTTACTTGGTTTGGATCTATCTCTTGGATACCGGTAGCAGGACTAAGACTTATATTATCTATGTTTACTTGTGCACCATCATCTCCATAAAAGTTAAATGCAATTTTAACATTAGATTGACCTGATAAGTTGTTGAGAATCAAGTTCACAGTGTACCAAGTCCAATTATCAAAAGTTCCAAAATTTTCTTCTTTCCAAACTTCATTCCAAGTGGTTCCACCATCTGTAGATATTTTTACCATCAAATCTGCTCCATCATATGGATCAACCATCCAATAATAGCTCATTAGAAAGTCAAATGAAAGTTCAACACTTCCTGAGACAGAAGAAAGATTAAGAGTTGGGGAGATGAGCCATTCATCCATCATCTGAGAGTCATAGTATAACACCTCAGCTCCATAACCACCTGTTTCAAATTCAACGAGATGCCAGTTAGCATCAGAATTACTGTGGGTATTAATTACTGTCCAATTTCCAGGAGGAAATACACCGCTTTCAAAATCTTCAATTAAAGGGAAAGTACTAGTAGTAACACCAGTTTGAGCTGCATCATTTACTGTGATGACATCAGTTACAATAGTTGTTGAAGTTTGAGGCATTTGTTTTTCTTGTTGTGCTTTAACCATTCCTCCAGTTAATAGAATTAAAGCCAAAAACATAGTAAAAATTCTTTTCATAGCAATAAAATTTATGTTAATATTAATTATATACGTGCAAAAGTAACAATATTTTTCCATATAAAAAACCATTATCCAAAAAAATGAAAGTTTTTTTCATTTTTATTGAAAAATCTGGTAAAATGTATAAAAAAGGAAGGCGGAAGGATCAATTATGAATCACGAAATTTGCAGTTCTACGTTAAAAAAATAAGTCCGCACAAAAAAACCACATACACAAAATTGCGCATGTGGCCGATTATTGTGATTCCGACAAGGATCGAACTTGTAACCTACTGCTTAGAAGGCAGTTGCTCTATCCATTGAGCTACGGAACCAGATTTCAAACTGTAAAAAAGAACAAATTTTTCTCTTTTTATTTTGAGGGTGCAAAATTACAAAAAAATATAATACCAATCTCCTACAGTGGGGGAATTTTTAATTTTTGCCCAATTTGAATGTTATTTACATTGGTAATCTTGTTGTAATCTGCCAGTTTTTTCACTGTTACTCCATATTTCCGGGCAATAGCACTAATTGTCTCCCCTTTCTTTACGGTATGGGTTCGGGGGATACTGCTTTGTGCAGGATTCTTTTTTTGCGCAACTACTGTATCAGAGGGTATTGTCGTTTTTAAGGAGTCTATTCCTACGGTAGCATCAACAGCCAGTGAGTCCGTAGTTTCCACCTGAGGTTTGATATACTCATACCCTACCAATAGACGTTGTTTAGGTTTAATATAGTTGGATTTCAGATTATTCATCTGTTTTAATTCATTGACAGACAATCCATATTTTCTGGCAATAGATGCCAGAGACTCTTTTGACTTGACAGTATGATAAGTCTTTTTGTAATCTGAAGCTGCCACTTGCTCTCCGGTAAACATACCGGCATAAACCTTAACCGGAGTAAAAAACTCCTCATATTTATAAGCATATATGGAATCTTTCAGTTCCAAAAAACGGATTATATCTCTGTGCTGCATTCTCAGAGGATAGGGATCAGAGTAAGCCGGAATTACTTCCCGTTTATATTGCGGATTCAATGTAGTCAATTCCTCCATATCAATCTCCAAAACCTCTGCAATTTGCTGCAAATGAACTTCATGATTAATCATGACAGTATCCACCGAAAAGGGGATTGAGATTTGAGCAGCCGGAATTCCATGTTGTTTATGGTATGTTGCCAAGTATAATGCAGCGATATATGCCGGAAAATAGTTTTGTGTCTCTCTGGGAAGATAGGATTTCACTCCCCAAAAGTCAGTTTTTCCCCCTGATCTGGTAATTGCCTTACGCACATTCCCTGCGCCACAGTTGTACGCAGAAATAGCCAAACCCCAATCGTTAAAGATATTGTATAAATCCCGCAGGTGACGAGCAGCTGCATCGGTAGCTTTTATCGGGTCACGACGGTCATCCACAAAGGTATTCACTTCCAATCCGTAAGCTTTACCGGTACCATGCATAAACTGCCAAATCCCGGTTGCTCCCATGGGTGAGATGGCCGTAGGATTGAGTCCCGATTCAATAATTGTCAGGTAAATTAACTCTTCCGGAACATCATACTTGTCAAAAATCTCCTGCATGTAAGGATAATAATATTGCGCCAATCCCATCAATACTGCTGAGGATTTCTTTCTTTTGACCACATAGAGTTCAATCCATCGCTTCACTACATCATTGTATGCCAATGGAATCATCGTGTTGATACCCTTTAACCTTTCCACCAAGAGACTATCCGACAAAACGATATCAGCATCGGAATCCACAACATGGGTTGCTTTGATTCTGTTATTTTGCATTTTGATATACCAGAGGTCCAGCATATTATCCATTTTTCGGATCAACTGAATTTGAAATGCATCATCCTCACTTTCGTTCACAACAGTATCACCCACTTGAGCCCAAGTAGAAGCGGATAACAAAAGAAATATTAAGAGTAAAATCGATTTTCTCATTTTCACAAACCTATTCAACGGAGGAAAAGTTGGTTTTATTGTAAAAAAACCTACTTTATCTTGTATTGATTCCATTGAACCTCTTTCCCATTTTTATATATTATTGTCAGATAAGGAGTTCCATCCTCATCATATTTAGTCCAAACACCATCCTGTTCCCCTCCGACATACTGCCCTGAAATTCTACGCAATCCATTTTCCCAGTACGCGGTATAGTTTCCACTACAAAGATCTTGATCATACTCAATCTCATAAGCCAAATTACCGTTGGCAAACCAGATTTTCCAGACCCCCATTCTCATTCCATCATAATATTCTCCCTTTTCAATGACGCCTCTGTTGGAATAGAACCAGGGTCCCTCTTCACTATCCTCTTTGTACTCTCCCTGCGTCATCACTTTTCCATATTCATCATACTCTACAAAAGCTCCTTCACGCTCTCCTGCAGCCCAATTTTCAATCATCAATGGTTCCTGGTTAGGGTAATACCAGATCCACTCCCCATCTTTGACTCCATTGAGGTAGGCTCCTTCCATCTCCAGCTCTTGCGTAGGATAATAAAACTTCCATTTGCCCACCATTTTCGAGTTTTTATAATGTCCTTGTGATCTCAGCTCCCCGGTCGGATAAAACTCTTTCCACAATCCTTGCCGCAACCCATTCAGGTCAGTAACTCCCTCAAACCTCATCCATCCGTTGACAAACAGATAGCCTCTGATCACCTTTCCTGTCGTATCATACTCTCTCCGAATCCCATCCTCAATTCCTTTATAGAAAGTTGTTGTAATAGCCGGTTTTCCATTGGGGTGGTATGCCACTTTGGGATCCAACTTCTTGGTTTCCTTTGCATCTTCCAAATGCTCTCCCCTCTCCCATTTTTCGACAGAAATAAAGTTCCCTTCCTGATCATAATATTTAAAAAAGCCATGTTTTTTATCATTATAAAAGGGTCCTTCCTCTTTCAAGTTACCATTTTCCCAAAAGAACTTCCAATTACCTTGCTTCATTCCAAAATTATCGATTCTATTGATCGGTTCCCTTCGGGTCAGCACCCCTCCATAGTATTGTGTTACAACCACTACCAATCCAGTCGTATCGTACTCTTTTTCCAAACCATGTTTCTTTCCCGTCTGAATGGGCACTTCCGATTTAATCTTCCCACTATTGTAGTACACCGCTATTTTATCTACTAATGTGTCTTGTTTGAATTTTTCGATAGAATAATCTTGGGGGGAGTAAATGATCCTGTTTCCGTCCTTTTTTCCTTCTTTATATTCCAACTCCATCCGTAACTCCCCGGAAGAATCGTAAAATTTCCAGACTCCGTCCAATTCAAAATTTTTGCGGTTTCCTTCAGATATGAGCACACCTTCTTCGCTATAGGATTTCCAGTAGCCATCCGGTTTCCCGTCCACCAACACCCCTTCGCTAGAGATCACCCCATTGGGATAGTAGAAAATCTTATAATTCTGAGGTAAAACAGTATCTTGAGCGACGGTTGTCCTCCCCCCTATTATTATTATTAAAATAAAAATAAAAAAACGGATCTTCATTCTGAGTAATTAGAACGGACAAAGGTATATAAAAAAATAATACAGTGGCAGCCTTTAAAACTCAAAAGCTAATTTTACGTTTACCAATATGGGCGTCAAAGAGTTAGGAATTGCATTCAGTGCTCCATCGATATCGGGAACCCAGGAGTAGGAGGAAACATTGGCGATATCCAGCAGATTAAACACCTCCACATAGAGTGCCGCATTATCGATATGTCTCAATGATTTCCATCGATCCTGATGGCGGTCCCGATTAGGTTGTAAGAAAAGGTAAGAGAGCCCCAAATCGACCCTTCTGTACCAAGGTGTTCTGAAAGTTCTCATCCAATTGGGAGCATTGGGTGCCACAAAGGGAAGTCCACTGGAGAAAATAAAGTTGAGATGCACCCGCCATTGAGGGTAATTGGGAATATGATCCTGGAAAAAGAGATTCAGTGCAAAGCGTTGATCGGAAGGTCTGGGAACATACCCGATTTCAAAGCGATTTCCCAAGCTATCCGTATAAAAATCGTTCCAAAAATCCTGTTCTGTTTTCATCAAAGAGATGGCAATCCAAGACTCCATTCCTTTAATAAACTCTCCACTCAATTTCAGGTCGGTACCATATACATATCCTTTGGAGTCATTTTCTCCGCTATAAACAATCCTCACATTATCCATTTCGTAGGATATTAAACGGTCCATATACTTATAGTAGAGCTCCGAAGTCAATTTAAACGGTCTTCCCCACAGGGCAAACTCATAGTCAGCGGAGAGCAATGCCTGGTATGAAAACTGAGATTGAATATCGGGATTCAGCGTACCATCCGGTCTACGAAACTCACGATAGGTAGGCGACTGGTAATAAACTCCGGTTTTCAACCAGAATGAGCAATCTTTACTCCATTTTGGTTTGTAGAGCAGTCCTACACGAGGAGAAACGGTTAACTCCCGATTAAAATTCCAATAATGGAATCGCACACCCCCATGGAGAATAAACTGTGAGCTATCCCCGGTCAGGCGCCACTGATCTTGTAAAAAGCCGGTAACTCTGTGGGTATTGAGTTTATTTACTGAGAAAAGGAAACGATTCTCTCCAAAGGTCAACCATCTGGCAGGATGTTCCAGAGGTACGGGTTCACCCGGAGGAAGTGTTATATGAGGTAAAATATAACCCGAAGAATCCACAATATTCCACTCTCTAATATGATCATCTATCCACTCATTCTGGTACTGAACACCCCAGGAAATAAGATGATCCTGTTTTTTATGATCCCCCTTCAACAAGAATGAAGTAAAAAAGGCATCCAACCGATTACGGGCGTGATCTCTAAAGGCTCCCACTCCCCTTTTTGTCGATTCAGTGAACAAAGTACTACCTTCTGCCAAATCGATTACAGCATCCTTTAACCAATACTCGGAAAGAATATCAAACTGTTCCTTCTCTTTAGAGTAGTACGAGGAAATGATAAACTTCAGTTGATCTTCCTGTGTCGGTTTATAGGTCAATGTCAGTCCACCCAAAGAGTTCATAAAAAGATCCAACTCCTGTCCTTCGTAATACACCATAAAAGTGCGAGGATGCTCCAAAGAGCCAAAATTAGTTTTTCTGTTTTTCGGCTGATAGAGATATGTATTGGCTGAAAAATTAGCTAACAGACTGATATTAAATTTTGGATTCAGCTTCCAATCCAGCAACATCTGAGTATCAAAAAATTGGGGTTTATATTCCCCTTTTATTTCCATAAAACGGAACAGGTAAGCATTCGACTTATATCTCACGCCGATCAGATAGGTAAAGCGATCTTCCGTTTTAGTTTTATCCTTAACTACACCCTCCACATGGGCGGTAGCACCTAACAACCCCATTGAAAAACTACCGGCAAACTCTGTTGGGGTTTTGTACTCTACATCCATCACGGAAGACATCTTGTCTCCATATTGAGCGGCAAATCCACCGGCAGAAAACTTTACATTCTTTGTCAAATCCAGATTCACAAAGCTCAATCCTTCCTGATTTCCGGAACGGATCAAAAAAGGTCTATAGATCTGAATATCATTGACATAAATCAAATTTTCGTCATAATTCCCACCTCTCACATTATATTGGGAGCTCAATTCATTAACTGAAGAGACTCCGGCGAAGGTTTTAATTACTGATTCAGCACCTCCCATGGGAGAGGGTATATTGAACCTCAACTTGGGGTTCACTCTCACATAGCCATCATCGTGGCTGGCAGTTACATCCACCGGACCCAATTTTTTACCAACGATTTGCAGGGTTATGTTAAATTCTTTTTCCTCACCCGGTGCCAAGGAAATATAGATCAGCGTATCCGGACAGGAGATATATCGAAATAAGATAGGAATCTCTTCATGGTGTATCACTTGCATTTCATACCTTCCCCGTGCATTGGTCGTAACATTTTTTTGAGAAAAAAGATCAATTACAACCGCATTTTCTATCGGATCCCCATTTTGGTCTGTAACTACTCCATGCAATTTTGCGGTCGACTGCGCCAATAGAGCACCTCCTTTGAGCAACAGCAAAAAGAAAATCCATTGGGTTAAAACAGAGCGTAAAAAATGCATCAATTGAATATAAAACAATAATACGTTAAAAAAATAGATTTATTGTACTTTAGGCAAAAAAAATGCCACACCAAAGTGTAGCATTTCTTAAACTAAATCTTAAAATTAGATTATAACAAACCTTTATTATATGCGTCTATTATTGAGTTCCAAACTCCTTTTTTATTAATATCACGGATTCCTTTAGCGGAAACTTTCAATATTACCCACTCTCCTAATTCAGGAACATAAAATTTCTTTTTATGTAAGTTGGGGTTAAATCTTCTCTTTGTTTTTATATTGGAGTGAGAAACATGGTTCCCAACCATTGCTTTCTTCCCGGTAATTTGACAAACTTTTGACATTTCCTCTATATTTTTATATATTAACAACTCTTAAATTAGGGCTGCAAAAATACGATTTTTTTCAATACAAACCTCTCTTTTGTGAAAATATTTTTCACTTTCGTAATTAATTGATTATAAATCAAATAAGAA
>JAKPTX010000080.1 GCA_029570835.1 Bacteroidota bacterium | reverse complement strand
GCCACCGGAGTTGTCTTTTTGGGTGTAATAACCGCTTATGTAATTCACTTGATAACGGATACTCCCATTGCCACAATGGTGGGAATCCTGTCGGGAGCGGTAACCAATACTCCGGGAATGGGAGCGGCACAACAGACCTTTACCGATATTACCGGAGCAGCAGACCCTACGATTGCGACCGCTTATGCTGTTGCATACCCTCTTGGAGTAGTAGGAATTATATTGACTTTAGTGCTGTTCAGATATATTTTCAAAATCAATCCTGAAAAAGAGAAAGCCAATCTGGATTCGCAGAGCGAAACAAAATTAACCGAAGCGAATATGTTTTCGCTCGTCGTGAAAAATCCCGCGATAGTGAATAAGCCGCTTCATGAAATCAAAAAGCTGATTGAGAAGGAATTTGTCATTTCCCGTGTTCTACATGTGAAAAGCGGAGAGCTGGTTGTGCCAAAAACCGATACTGTTCTTGAAGAAAACGACAAAGTGCTGGTTGTCTCCAATCTCCAAAACATCGATCAGATTGAAGCACTGATCGGACAACGCATTGATATGGATAGGGCGCAATGGAACAAGCTCGACTCGCAATTGGTTTCCCGAAGAATTGCTATCACAAAATCGGGCATTAACGGAAAATCCATAGGACAATTAAAACTCAGAAATCTATTCGGCATCAACATTACTCGTGTAAATCGTGCAGGAGTGGACCTAATCGCCGAACCGGGATTGAAGCTGCAACTCGGCGACAGGGTTACGGTAGTCGGCTCCGAAGCCTCAATAGCGGAAGTGGAAAAATTCCTGGGTAACTCCCTTAAGAGACTCAGAGAACCGAACCTTATTGCCATCTTTATCGGCATCTCTCTCGGTGTCCTTTTGGGAAGTATTCCCTTTACAATTCCCGGAATACCGCAACCGGTGAAATTGGGATTGGCAGGCGGTCCGCTCATCGTCTCGATACTTATCAGCAAATTCGGCCCGAAATATAAGCTCGTGACATACACAACTATGAGTGCCAATCTGATGTTGCGCGAAATAGGAATTGCTATATTCCTTGCATGCGTAGGAATAGGTGCGGGTGAAGGTTTCGTGGAGACTATATTAGCCGGCGGCTATAAATGGATCGGTTACGGAGCTATTATTACCGTTCTTCCGCTCTTAATTATCGGCACTATAGGAAGACAAGTCTATAAGATTAACTATTTTGTCCTGATGGGAATGATTTCGGGAAGTATGACCGACCCTCCCGCCCTCGCATTTGCAAATTCCACAGCCGGCAACGACGTTCCCGCCGTAAGCTACGCCACAGTCTATCCGCTCACAATGTTTTTGCGCGTCATCACAGCGCAGTTGTTGATTTTGATGTTTTTGTAGTTTCGGTGTAAGTTGTATCAGAAGCGGACTTTCACCAAAAACGCACAACTCATTGAGCGGTTTTTCAAAATATTGCTTGTTTTGTTGTGCGATTTCGGGGCTTTTCTAGAACTTTCGGTATATAGTTTTTACAAAGCATTCATTTGAAGACTAATTTATTGTCTTTTCTGCATTTCTCATTGGTAATTGTTTTCTACCTTTGTGTCAGAGCATATAATCAAAATGTTACCCGCTATGAGCAACATTAAACTTTTCCAGAGCAAGCAAATTCGCACCCAATGGGATAAGGAACAAGAGAAGTGGTATTTCTCCATTGTGGATGTGGTGGAAGCATTGACCGACAGTAAAAATCCGCGCCGGTATTGGAGTGATTTGAAACGCAAATTATCAAATGAAGGGAGTCAGTTGTACGAAGAAATCGTACAACTGAAAATGCAATCATCCGATGGAAAATATTACAAAACTGATGTCGCTGACACCCAACAACTTCTACGCATTATACAATCCATTCCATCGCCTAAGGCTGAGCCTTTTAAACAGTGGCTTGCCAAAGTAGGCTACGAGCGTATACAAGAAGTAAGTGACCCTGAACAAAGTCTGAACCGAGCAAGAGAAAACTGGCAAAAACTTGGCAGGAGCAATAAATGGATTCAACAGCGTATGGCTGGACAAGAAACTCGGAACAAACTTACCGACTACTGGAAAGAAAGCGGAGTGGAAAAGTCTTCTGATTTTGCAATGCTAACCAACATTATTCATCAAGAGTGGACAGATATGTCCATAAAGCAACACAAAGATCTCAAAGGACTTGACCGTCAAAATCTACGCGACCACATGAGTGAAGCAGAACTGATTTTTACCGCGCTCGCTGAACTTTCAACCCGTCAAATTGCTGAGACGGATCAAGCAAAAGGGGTAAAACAAAATGCTGACGCCGGAAAAAAGGGAGGCAAAATAGCCAAAGATGCCCGAAAGGCATTAGAGTTAAAAACAGGCAAAAGTGTAATAACATCCGACAATTTTTTGCCACCTTCAACCACAACACAAGAAATAGAAGAGTAAACTTTAAAAGAGCGATTTTTCTAAATAATGCCTTTCCCAAATTGTTCTTGAGCCGTTACAAAGGAGACCTATAATTCCTTGAAAAAATTATCTTCATTACCTGGAAAGTCATCATAATCAGGTATTGTGATTTTAGTTTTAACCGTATCTTTTATTTGGCTATTTAAACTATCAAAGTACTCCTTAAAAAAATCAACTTCACTTTGATAGTCGTAATATTCGGGTATAGTTATTTTGGTTTTAGAAATGCTGTCCAACCTAACCGAATCTTGATATTCTTGTCGTTTAAACTCTTCTACTATTTCCATTTTTAGTTCATGCTCTTTAGAGCCCGGAGCAAACCGCCAGTTATCCAATAGTTCGATTGGGTAATGAGGTTTATCGAAGTTGATTTTGGTCTTGTCAAAAATATCATAGAAATAATAAGGCTCGGTTACTTTTGCTTTTTTCTCGACAATCAGATAGTGCGCTACATCTGCTCTTTTCACCAGTAAGGCTTTAATCGCAGCAGTAGTTCCCAATTTGGTTTTGTAATCAATCTCGGCTCCCGCTTCCACCAGCAATTTCACTTTCTCAAACCCTGCAGCATGCATCAAAGGGCTTGTGCCGCACTCTATCGGGTTTGTGACTCCTTCGACTTTCGGTGCACAATAAGGGATATTGGGGTCAGCCCCATAATCAAGCAGTATTTTAACGAACCTTGGACTTTCGTTGGCACTAACATCTATCCAAGAGTAAGAAACAGCATCAAACAGTGCTGTGCCTCCGATTTTTGCGACAATATTTGGATCTGCTCCGTTTTGTAACAGAAATTCAACCGCCTTATAGTTCTCTCTCAGAACAGCTCGCATAAGCAGAGTCATGCCAAACTCAGGCTCTTGGTAGTTTACCAGATCCTCATTATCCAACAATAATTTCTTTGCCCTTTTTAGGTTGGGTTTTTCCAAGGCTACGGCAAAATCCCAAGCAGGGGTCTCCTTAAAAATTTCGATGTCTTGTACAGTCATTTTTTCCAAAATTGGAAGCTTTCGGACACCGAGTTTTATAAAATCTTCCCTGAGTGCATAAGGAAAAGTGTTTGGCTCATATCCGGTCTTGAATAAACACTCTATATCAATACTACTGAACAAAGGCTCTCTATTTTTAATGTAAACTTTAATCCATTCTCCATCTAAAACAAATTCAAAACAGGGGATATCTTTAAAAGGGAGAGTCTCAAAGTATTTGTCAAGACTATCCTCATCCATAATCCTGTTTCTTACCAGAATGGGTTCGTACCGCCTGGTACTATATGGTTGGATCCTATAACCGTATATGAAATTGTCTTTGTGATACCACACCACATTAAAATCATTAAAAGCCGCAGAATAGAGATAAACAGTATCTGTATTCTTATGGCATTTTTCAATTATTCTGTCGGTTCGCTTTTTCAGGCATAATTGAGGACTACAGCTCGATAATATCGTAGATAGAAATACAAATATGATTATGGTGATTTTATTTTTCATTATTTGTCCTTCCGTTTTTCAAATATTAGTTTATGCTCTTCTTTAATAATGTATAGTGTCAGAGCGGGGTCTTAAATACCGCCGTATTCGGTATTTACAAGCATCCATTTTTGCTTTTCGCAAGAGTATTCATAAGTAAAAACAGACCAATCGCCCATATTAATTTCAAAATCACTTTTCTTAATCAGTTTAACTCTCCTACCGCCAATGCCAATAACCAACTGCCTCTCTGTCAATTTTAACCACACAAAACAGGAATCTATTCCTTTTTTTAATTCCTTTTTCAACGATTTCGACAAACCATTCCAATTATGAAAACTCAAAAAGGTAACATTCTGCATACTATCATAAGGAAAATCAGCAGGCAAGCCATCTTTACAAACCCAATAATGACAAGTATCATACAGACTTATTCCTCCTTTTAGAAAACTATTTTTCCAAGTAATATAGGAATTGATACTTGCAATTATCATTTCATTTAACTGATTACCTGTCTCTCCTTTGAGTTGAAATAAATCCTGAATTGGAGCGTCAGCACCCTTTACAAATAGTTCCCCTTTCCACATAATGGAGTCATTCGATGCCCTGGCATAATCATCTTTTATGTAGTATCTTTCGAAAAAAGAATCATCGAGGGCAGGGATTTCTATCAAAACTCTATTAATGTTCTCATTTATTTCAAACTCCTGAAATGGGTCGAATCCAATAACACCATAAAACAATCCATCTGCAGTATGTGGTATAATATGTTCGGGAGTAATATAAAATGTTATTGATCTGACATTATTGGGTAACATCACATCTCTGTTCCCTTGGGAATAGACAAAATCAAAGGTTTTGAAAGTATCAGTGTGTATCTGTATTGTAAGATTCCACCTTTGATATGGAATTGAAAAAGATACTTTTATGCTGTCAATGACAGTACTATCCGAATGCTTTGTTACATTTAATCCTTTGAGGGCAATAATGTCCGGTGGAGTTGAGTTGATTTTTATAAAATCAGCATCAACCCACTCGAACGTACATTTTGCCAAGGTGTCATTGGACCGGACAGGGGTGGAAAAATGAGGCTCGATATAAGTCAATTCATTTCCTCTTATTTCTATTTTTGTTCCGAATTCACTGTAATATGTGCCGGACAGATCTTGGCCTGACGCACAAAAACTAATAAGGACAAAAAAACAGGATAGTATTCGTATTTTCATTATTCCCCGTTTTTTCATATTAAATTTTTCTAACACACCTCATTTTTTTATAATCATTATCATCAAAACCACCAGAATAAAGAGAGAGAGCAAATTCGGCAGATCAAAAGCCCATAAAACTCTCGTTTGATCGATACCCGGATTCTTTATCAAAAAGTTGAATAACCCTACATAAAGTTGTGCAAAAACCGCCCCGACAATCAATATGCACCAGACTATCCCGTATCTTATATTTGCTCTATTTCTCCACAAAAACAGAACCTGGAGCACGCAGGCACATAGGACTACAACATCTACAAGTAACACCGGCCAATCACTAATATGCTTTACTAAAGAAAAAACTATCGCATATATTTTTGCCAAAAAAACATACAAGCAAATGAGAGATAGCGATATTTTTAATAAAATTTTCATCCTTAGTGACATCTTTTGTCTCTTGCCCAAACAACTCCCCCAAGTAAACTATAAAGGTAATTCAATAATTCCGATTCTGAAAAACCGCTTGTCGGATTATCAACGGAATAATCATTGAAAATCAATGAATTATTTGGCCGATAAAGAAAAACGTTATATATTTGCAGCCCGCAAAAAATGTGCGGTAACTATTTAACTAATTTATTTACACCAAATTAACAACCAATGCCTGGAATAATTGGAAAAAAAATCGGAATGACTTCCGT
>JAKPTX010000074.1 GCA_029570835.1 Bacteroidota bacterium | reverse complement strand
TACCTTGCAAATCTATGATAGATGGGGTAAAAAGGTGTATGATGTTGAAAATTATGATACATACATGAAAGGTGATCAGATTTATGTGGGAACAAAAGTGTTTGATGGTAGAAATCTCCA
Organism: Bacteroidota bacterium; assembly: GCA_029570835.1. Classification (GTDB taxonomy): domain Bacteria; phylum Bacteroidota; class Bacteroidia; order Bacteroidales; family WCHB1-69; genus UBA5429. Next base: position 7,831 of record JAKPTX010000074.1, on the reverse strand, counting down.
GGATGGTCAATACTATTTTGCTTTCATTTATAAAGGTAGAATTAAAAAAGTGAACTATAGTGGCTCTCTTTTAATTCTCAGAGAGAAAAAATAACATTGTAACTCTTTTTGTAAGAAAAACGGAGATGAAAAAGCATCTCCGTTTTTCTTATATGAGTATAAAGAATATTTAGTATCTTTGCAGTTTAGATTAATTCACTTTCAAATCATATAAGAGTTCAAGTAGTCAAAACTTAATAATCTCAATGAAAAAACTATCAATATCTAGAAACTTTACTGATAGACAAACTACTTCGATAGACAAATATCTCCTTGATATTTCTACCATTGAGATGCTCACTTCTGAGGAAGAAATTGAATTGGTTAAAAAAATAAAAGGGGGGGATGAATCTGCTTTCAATAGATTGATTGAAGCTAATTTAAGATTTGTTGTTTCGGTTGCAAAACAGTATCAAAATCAGGGGTTGACTCTACAAGATTTGATCAATGAAGGGAATTTAGGGTTGATTAAAGCAGCTGAGAAATTCGATGAAACAAGAGGTTTTAAGTTTATCTCTTATGCAGTTTGGTGGATTCGACAACAAATTATGAAAGCACTTGCTGATCAATCGAATTTAATCAGACTTCCGGCAGATAAAGTAAGAAAGTTGGGAAAATTAAACGATACCTACGCTCTTTTAGAACAAAAATTTCACAGAGAACCTAAATATGAAGAGTTGGCTCAAGCTATGAATTTGGATGAAGAAGAATTGTTCAGACTACTAAAATATTCTGTAAAATATGTCTCCTTAGAAACTCCCATAAATGCTGAATCTGAAAATTTTACACTAAAAGAGGTATTAAAAAATGAATCTATTGTCGGGCCTGACCATAATCTTCTTTACGAGTCATTGCAAATTGAAGTTCAACGATTGATCTCCACACTTCCTAATAGAGAAGCCAAAATTTTAAACTCTTATTTTGGAATTAATGCAAAAATACCACTTTCTTTGGATGAGATTGGAGCTGAATTTGATTTAACAAAAGAAAGGGTTAGACAGATTAAAGAAAAATCGATAAAAAAATTGAAAAATAGTAATGATTGTCTCGATTTGAGTAATTATTTAGATTAAACTATCAAATATTATTTCTAATAAAACATTTAATTAAATAAAGTAATAATAAATTAAGATATGTCAAAAGCAACGATTAAAGATTTATTGAAAAAGCCTGAAGTAGTAGGAATAGGAAATCAGGTAACTGTACAAGGATGGGTGAGAACCAAAAGAGGTAATAATACTATTGCTTTTATTGCTCTTAACGATGGCTCAGTGGTCCATAATATTCAGATTGTTGCGGAATTATCACAATTCGATGAAAGTGTGATTAAGAAAGTAACGACAGGAGCAAGCCTAAGGGTAAGGGGTAGATTGGTTGAGTCTCAAGGTAAAGGACAAGCAGTTGAGATCCAGGCTTCTGAAATAATAGTGCTTGGTACTGCAGATCCGGAAACTTATCCTCTTCAAAAGAAAGGACACTCTATGGAATATTTACGAGAGATTGCACACCTAAGGCCTCGTACCAATTATTTCGGCTGTGTGTTAAGATTAAGACATGCCATGTCTTATGCTATTCATACCTATTTTCATAATCATGGCTATTTCTACATGCATACCCCTATCATTACAGCATCTGATGCGGAAGGGGCCGGAGCCATGTTTACTGTTACTACAATGGATTTAAACAACGTTCCTAAGAATACAAATGGTGAGGTAGATTATACCCAGGATTTCTTTGGAAAACACACTTGTTTAACGGTTTCAGGACAGCTTGAGGGAGAGTTGGGAGCCTTAGCATTAGGGAAAATTTATACGTTTGGGCCCACCTTTAGGGCGGAAAACAGTAATACTCCCAGACATTTAGCTGAATTTTGGATGATTGAACCGGAAGTGGCTTTCTTCGATATTGTTGACAACATGGATATGGCCGAAGATTTTATTAAATTTTTGGTGCGATTTGCTCTTGAAAATAATATGGATGATCTACAGTTTTTGAATGATATGTTTGATAAGGAGTTGATAGAGAGACTTCATTTTGTAGTAGATAATCAATTCGTAAGATTAACTTATACCGAAGCTATTGATATTTTAATCAAATCGGGCAGAAAGTTTGAGTATAAAGTAGAGTGGGGGGTTGACCTTCATGCTGAGCATGAGAGATATTTGGTGGAGAACCATTTTAAAAAGCCTGTTATTCTCACAGATTATCCGAAAGAGATCAAAGCATTCTACATGAAATTAAATGATGACGGAAAAACAGTAAGAGCAATGGATGTGCTTTTCCCTAAAATTGGAGAGATTATAGGTGGCTCTGAGAGAGAAAGTGATTATGACAAATTGCTTCAGAGAATTCGTGACTTACATATTCCTGAAAAAGATGTGTGGTGGTATCTGGAGACAAGAAAGTTTGGTTCCGTACCCCATGCAGGATTTGGTCTAGGGTTTGAACGATTAATGCTTTTTGTAACGGGAATGCAAAACATTAGAGATGTGATCCCATTCCCAAGAACTCCACAAAATGCTGAATTCTAGTCTATAATTTGACACGTAAACGAGAAACAGGGATATTCATTTGCTTACGGTATTTGGATACTGTGCGACGGGCAATTGAGTATCCTTGATCGGCTAAGATCTTTTGAATCTCTTCATCCTGATAAGGTTGTTGAGGATTCTCATTGGCAATGAGTTCCCTGATTAATTCCTTGATTTCAACTGATGAGGTTTTCCCATCCCCAATAGATTCGGAAAAAAGTTGTTTTAAGGGAATAATCCCATAAGGGGTCTGAACATATTTGCTGTTTGATACTCTAGAAATAGTGGATATGTCAACGTTCACTTCATCGGCAATATCTTTTAAAATCATCGGTTTCAATTTTTTGACATCACCTGTCAAAAAATAACTGCGCTGTTTCTCCATGATTGTTTTCATGGTGTTGTATAGAATTAATTCTCTTAAATTTAATGCTTGAATAAATTGAGAAGCCTCATCAATATTCTCTTTGATGAAACGTTCCGCTTCTTCCCGTTGCTCTTTAGAAATATTGCGTTGATGTCGCATGAAGTTACTACGGAAATCATCAGAGATTTTGAGTTTGGGAATGTATGGGTTGTTTAACTGAAGATCCAACTGATTACCTTGGACAGTAATAATAAAGTCAGGTATGATCTCTTGGGTTTTGAGATCAGGAGTTACGATATGAAAAATCGGTTTGGGGTTTAATTGAGTAATAAAGTCTAAAGTTTCTGTGAGTTGTTTTTTTGAAATATTTAGTTTTTTTATGATTTTGGGATACTGTTTCTTAGAGAATTCATCAAAACAATCTTTGATAATTTGAGTTGCTAACTGTTTGTGTTTGCAATCCTCCCTTCTGCCAATCTGAATTAAAAGTACCTCTTGCAAGTTTCTGGCCCCTACACCGGGAGGATCCATCTGATGGACTATTTTCTTTAGTAGATTTTCTATCTGTTCAATAGTAATGGAGCGATTATAGTTCAACAGAAAGTCGGTGGATATGGTTTGCAGTTCAGTTTCTAAATATCCCGAATCATCAATATAGCCAATGATAAACTGTGCTATTAGACGTTCCTCTTTAGTTAGTGTAAAGTCTTGTAACTGGGATATGAGATACTCATGGTAAGAGGGTACAGATGCAATAAAAGGATCAAAATTTTGAGTATTATTATTGCCTGATCTTGAAGTTGCACTATAACTGTATTCCTCAAAATCGTACTGGTCATCGGACTCATTCTCATAATACTCCTGCAACTCACCGGACTCAAAAGGAGATTCTATTTCACTACTTTGGTCATAATCTGTATCTTCAGGATTGTCATACTCATCAATTAATGGATTGGAATCATCCATTTCATACTGATCCTCATCATGATCAACCTCTAAAGCAGGATTCTCTTCCAATTCTTTCATAATTTCCTCTTCCAGTCCATTGTTGGATAACTCAATTAATTTCATTAATTGGATGGTTTGCTGAGAAATAATCTGTCTAAGACTTTGTTTTTGCGTGAGTTGGTGCTTTTGCATAATTGAGGATCTTTTTATTGCAAAAATATATTATTTTTGTGACTTATAATTGATCTTTTGATTTAATGGACTCAAAATTAACGGTTAAAGATTTTAAAAACTTAATATGTAGAGAGTTAAATTCAATATATTCCTTAAAGGAGATCCTTTCTATTTATTCTATATTATTGGAAAATAGAGTCAATATTTCAAAAGTAGAAGCGGCATTGTACCCTGAAAAAGTGATTGAATCTCAGCAGTTATTAGAGGATTTAAAACGATTAAAAAAGGCTGAACCCATTCAATATATAGTTGGTGTTGCTCCTTTCAGAAATTTGGAGTTGAGGGTAACCCCTGACACCTTAATTCCTAGACCTGAAACGGAAGAATTGGTAGAGTTGATAGTTAGTGATCCAACATTGAATAAAAGAAATCACCTTCAAATTTTAGATATTGGTACCGGTACGGGTGCAATTGCAATTTCTCTTAAACAAAAATTTCCGGAAGCAGACCTATATGCGACAGATTTCTCAATCCGGGCTCTTCAAGTGGCCAAAGCTAATGCTGAAAAATATAGATTAAAAGTTAATTGGATTCATCACGATATACTCAGAGATCCTGTAGAAATTCTCCCACAATCAGTAGATCTCATCGTAAGTAACCCTCCCTATATTCCGGAATTAAATGCTCCAATGCTGCATGCTAATGTAACACAATATGAACCTCATTCTGCTCTATTTGTTCCGAATTATGATCCATTACTTTTTTATAAAAGAATTATAGATATAGGATCGATCATTTTAAAACCGGATGGAAAACTTTTTTTTGAAACTTTTGAAGAGTCACAAGAGTCTATGATGCAATTACTTAAAAGTTATAAATATAAAAATGTCCATTTTATTAATGATATAAATGAAAAATTTCGCTTTCTAATTGCATCATTATAAGTATCTTTGCAAGTTATTATAATCTATAAATATACCATGAAAAAAATATCACTTCTTTTAATATTCTTCTTCATTTTTTTGACAACAAAAGCTGTACCTGCTTTCCCTGAAAAAGTTAACTTTACACAGCCCAATGGAGAACAGGTAACTGTGATCATGCAAGGTGATGAGTTTGTTAAGTTTGCTCGCTCAGTGGATGATTACACGTTGCTTTATGATCAGGATGGTTTTTTGAACTATGCTATGCTCAATCAAGATGGGGATTTAATTCCCTCACCTTTTCATGCACGTAATATGTCAGAAAGAACTCGGCAAGAGAATGAGTTCTTACAAACTATTTCACCAAATCTATTTTTTTCTCAAGCACAGATGAACTCTATGCTTGCGCTGAGAGAGAGTTTTGAACAACAATTAGCAGCAGCACCTCAAGCTGTGACTACAGGAAATGTGAAGTTGATTTGCATTTTGATGGGTTTCCAGGATAAACCTTTTGTGAAAACCAATCAGGATTTTCAAAATCTTTTAAATCAGTTGGGATATAACTTTGGAGGGGTTACGGGGAGTGTGTTTGACTTTTACAATGAAGCTTCAAATGGACAATTGAAAATTACTTTTGATGTTTTGGGTCCTTATACTGCAAATTATACCGTTGATTATTATGGATCAAATACATACGGTAATGCAAGTGCGTTAGCTAATGAAGCCATTAATAAAGCTGCTCCATATGTGGATTTTTCTGATTATGATAATGATGGAGATGGTAATGTGGATGGGCTCTACATTATTTTTGCCGGAAATGGAGAAGAGGCAGGCGGGGGTGCAGATGCGATTTGGTCACATGCGGGATGGGTAGACCGTTATATCAATGGAGTGAGGATTAATCGTTATGCCTGTTCACCTGAACATAGAGGTGCAAGTGGATCTTCTATTACTTATATTGGTGTGATTTGTCACGAGTTAGGACACGTTTTAGGTGCTCCCGATTATTATGACACAAATTATGAAACAGGTGGATCTTATGATGGTACAGGAACATGGGATTTGATGGCATCAGGAAGCTGGAATGCAGGTGGAAGTAAACCCTCACACCCTAATCCAAGAATTAAGGTGTACACTTACAATTGGGCAGATGTTATTACGCTCAACACGCCTCAAAATGTGTTGCTTCCCCCATCTATTAATTATAAAAATGCGTTTTATCGAATAAATACCAATACTAACGGAGAGTATTTTTTACTTGAAAATAGAAATCAGATAGGTTTTGATGGTGCCATTCCGGGTAATGGAATGGTAATTTATCGCTGTGCTTCTAATATTAATCAAGGTCCTATCAATACGACACATAGACAAAAATTTTATCCGGTTGCAGCTAACAGTACTTTCGATTTACCTTCTGCGGGAAATTATGGTTCTATCAACGCTCCATCTACTCCTTGGCCTGGAACTTTGAATAAGGTGATCTTTAATGATACTACTTTCCCTTCAATGAAAGCATGGAATTCCCAGTATACGGAGAAACCGATTTCCAACATAACTTATGATAGTCAGAATTATTCAATTTCCTTTGAATTTATGGGGGGAGGTAACTTATCATCACATCGCGTTTTTCTACCTCAACGACCCGGTTTTTCCGTTGTTGCTACTTCTGGTTCCTTAAATCCGGTTCCTGATGGAGATGATTTTTCGTTTACTATTTCAGTAGAACTGGGATACGATGCCACTCAAGTCGTTGTAGTTGTGGATGGAGATACTATTGTACCCAATAGTCAAATTTATACATTGACCAATGTAACATCTCCCAAAATGGTCGAGGTGTTCAATATTAATCCTACAACTTTTGAGATTATGGCAACAGCCGGAGAAAATGGTACTATTTCTCCTATTGGAACTACTATTGTCCCTTATAATGGTACTATTACTTTTTCTGTTACACCGGCTTTGGGTTATGGAATTACGGAAATGTTTGTTGATTCTGTTTCTGTTGGTGCTCTGTCGGAGTACACTTTTACTAATGTCCTGGAATCTCATTCTATCCACGTGGATTTTGGAGCGGGTTCTCCTGATTTGATCACCTCTTCACATGAGAGTTTGCATTTTATTACGCCTGTCAATACGGCCTCAGTGCCCCAAACTACAATTATTGATGCAGATACGGGACAGTTAACAATTAATATTTTGGTTCAGGCACCGCCTCATTTTCAACTCTCTTTAAATGGAAGTTCATGGTTTTCCAGGTTGGTCATTCAAAAAGCATCGTTACCGAGTGAACTTTTTGTGAGATTTAAACCTGTAGATGTTGGCTTTATGGCAGATACACTGCGCTTGTTAAGCATAGGAGCTAATACGAAAATCCCTATTAGTGGGGAATCACTTTCTTCAGTTCAAGATATAGAATCAACACCTGTTTTAAAGGTAATACCTAATCCGGCATCAAACTACTTTGATTTGGTTATTGATCAGTCACAGGTTGTTGAATTTCCAATTCAACTCTCTGTCTATAATGCTGTCGGTCAATTGATTTATCATTCCCTGATAGAAAGTTATAATACTACCATTGATGTTTCCGAGTGGAACTCCGGGCTTTACCATTTGCTCCTAAGAGGATCTAACACCCAACTGAAAACAACTCAGAAACTATTGAAGTTGTAAGCGACCCCCTTCCTTCCCTCCTTTTTTATTTTTATTAATTAGGGTTTGCTGAAAAAGTTCATGCAACTTTTAGGAACCTATACGAAGGAAATGGGTTTTTCATAAGTTTTACTTGAATATATTTGTAAAAAAAATCCTCTTTAAAAACAAGCCAACAAATATCCTTCATTGCTTGCAGG
>JAKPTX010000036.1 GCA_029570835.1 Bacteroidota bacterium | reverse complement strand
GAAGAAGTCTCAAGAAGGAACTCGGTCATGCGCATAACAAGCAACAGACAACCAGTGTTAGCCCTGCTCAGCTGGGAGTTATTTGATGCAATGGTTGAGACACTGGAACTGCTCGCTGATACCGAGTTGATGGCCATGCTTGCCAAGTCAGAGGGTGAAATACAGAAAGGCAAAGCCATCTCCTGGGAAGACGCAAAAGCAGAATTGGCCAAATAGCCTCTCTGGTCCTTCCCGTATATGGAATACAAAATTATAATCACACCAACAGCCCTTGGTTGCCTAAGATCGATAAGGGATGCAAACCCAATCATTTTTGCAAGGATAAAGAAGACGATAGACAGACTTGGCCAGGACCCACAAAAGATTGGCTCAAAACTGACTGATCCTCTCTCAAGATACTGGCGGGTCCGTGTTGGAGATTATAGGGTCATCTACATAATCCAAAATGACATTGTCACGGTGACCATTCTATACGCAGGCCACCGCAAGGAAGTCTACAAGAAAATAAGCAGGTTTTTGAAAAGGTAGCAACAAGTAACTGTCATCCATCTCATAGTTGTATGATTCAAAATTCCAGTTACTTATTCGTCACCTATTTTCTACATCAACAAAACAGACTCAGAATATCTACTAGTCCATAACCTTAATTTTGGGTTCATTTTCCAGTCAAATTGAAAGTTTTTTCACAAAAAAAGGCCTTGTTTGTTTCAAACAGGTTCTCAGATAAATTCAGCCAGTATCAGTCTTTGCCAATTTTAAGTGATACAAAGTGATACGATATGGACAAGTTGTACCGGTATGAATGATACAAATGTATCGGATTGGGAAAACATTGATTTTTGGCACAAATATGTTACTATTATCGTAAACGCTAGACCTAGCGTTTACGTTTTAAGGAGATAATATGACAACTAATAATCAGAGAGCTGTTGGATACATAAGGGTCTCATCCGATGACCAGGCTAGAGAGGGTCTTTCACTTGAAGCCCAGGAGAGGAAGATAAGGGCATATTGTGACCTGAAAGGACTAGAACTTGTCACCATTTTCAAAGACGAGGGCATCTCAGGGTTCAAACCTCTGGAGAAAAGACCAGGTGGATTATCTGCACTCGCATCACTGGGTTTTGTACTCCAATCACTCACCAGCCATAATGGAAATGGCAAGAACTTCAAACCAACTCTTGAAAATGATCTTCAGAAAAGCCCCAAATTTGAACGTTCTGGTGTCCCTGAGGGCAATGAGTGGCAGAGGTCTGATAACACCCCTAAAACAGCCCAGGATTACGGCAATCTGGGAGTTAATGAGCGAACTATTGCAGGTGATATACTACAGTCTAAAAATGGAACAATTTATTCTGATCCTGGTGAACTAGTTGCCTGTAACCTGGTTGCCATAAAGTTGGACAGATTGTTCAGGAATACAGGGGATGCAATATCAAAATCTCAGGAGTTCCAGAAGAGAGGGATCAATCTTCACCTACTTGATGTATCTGTTGATACTGGCACTGCCACAGGAAAGATGTTCTTTACTGTTCTTGCCATGCTAGCACAGTTTGAAAGAGACATTACAGGTGAAAGGACCAAGACTGTACTGGACATGAAGAGGAAGGACGGGAAGGTCTGGAACCATACACCATTTGGATATGACAGAGTTGGTGATGTACTCATACCCAACAAGAAGGAACAGAAAGGCATCCAAATGATGAAGAAGCTCCATGAACAGGGTTACAGCCTGAGGGAGATAGCTGGTGAGCTGGAACTGGCTGGTATACCACCTAAGAGGGGTGGGGAGTGGCAGGCAGGAAGCGTAAAGAAGATATTAATAAAATTATGATAATTATTATTGTTAATAATTGTAAATAAATTATTTCTTTAATTTGCCGTCTTTATATATACAATATCTAATGGAGAGCATCATGAAAGCTGATTTAGCAACTTGCTATTGAATATTTCATGATGAATTTGGGATAGAAGAGACGTTAACTTTTTAAAATCAAACCAAAAAAGGGAGGTTACAATGACTACTTCACGGATTCGTTTATTTGTGTGTATTATCTGTTTATCAATTCTTGCATCTGGTATTATCACCCCACAAGTAAAGGCTGACAAAACGAGGAATCCACCACCAGAATCTGTTGTACCATCTGATGGTTTAGTTGCCAGGTATCCAAGAACAAGATTAGATCAAACCCCCAGTAATGCATTAGGATATAAGAAGTATTTAGAAAAAAATGGAGTTTCAAAGATAGAACTCAAATTAAATCCAAAAAATGATAATATCACTCCTAATAAAACAATTCCAACCACAACAGCTGGTATAGTTGACTTTGTTTCAATGACTAATGTAAATGGTATAGTCAGTTATGTTCGTTATCCCATTCCAATAAATAATTTTTCAATGATCTGCTCAACTGTCACTAATCCTTCACCTCCACCTCCTGAGATAATAACAATTGCAAAAACATATTCTAAATATAGTTTTACTAATATCATCCCACCGAAAATGGATATTCAATATGCTTATCTAGATTTCTCTAATGTTGCAAATTCTTGCACTTTCAATATTAATGCGCAAATTAAAGATGTTGGAATTTCATGGGATGGAGCTACCTTAACATGGAATACGCAACCAACACCAATATCAACGGAAGCCCAGTTTATTTTTGCTCCAAATCAGAACCCAAAAGTTGATATTACAAGTTTCATAAGTAATAAATACTATTCTGGTGATACGATTGTTGGATTGTGTTTCGAACTATCAGGTATTCCATATAATGAATCGTGTGGAGCATTTGGAACAATTCCTGAACTTGTTATCTGTTACACTGAACCGCAAGGTGGCTCTCCTGCTGGTAAAGACTTAACCTTTGGGAATGGAGCAGGTGAATTTAAAGTAAACACTTGGACTGGAGCAGCAATACTTACACAAAATGATCTTTCTTTTAGTATTCCTGGAGGGTTAGACATTCATTTTACTAGGGTTTATAACTCAGTTTCCCTTGTCAATTATGGAATGGGTCCAGGTTGGATTTCAAATTATCATCAATCTATAGAAATTGACTCTACAACACATAATGCTACTTGGAGAACATATGATGGTTCATATCAAACATTTACCTGGAATCCAGATTCAATGATATGGTTACCTCCTTGTTTCTCATACCTCGATCTTCAAATCGAAACAATAAATAATATAAATTATTATGTTATTTCAGATAAATATAAAAAGAAATATTATTTTGAATATGGAAATAATGGTGTAGGTGGTTTGCTAGTCAAAATCATCAACTTGTATGGAGCTGAAATTCAAATATCATGGAATGGCGATAAAATAGTTAGCGTAACAGATGCCACTACAAGTAGATCACTAATATTTTTATATGATATATATGACAGATTATTTCAGGCTCAAGACCCCGAAGGAAAAACAGTTAACTACACCTATAATGCATCTAATCAAATTGCTACGGTTACGGACCCAAATGGGGGTTACATAAATTTTTCATACAATGCAAACTCAAAATTGGAAAGTGTCTCAAATCCAGACGGTTTTGCATATAGTTTTATATACAATCAAAATAATGAAGTTGCTTCTATTCGAGATGCATTGCTAACGCAAGTTCAAAATTATTCATTTGGTTTAACAACAGCAATTACTGATTCTGGGGGGAATACTCAAATACACGCATTTGATGATAGAGGTTATTTATCATCCATTACTCTTCCCAGAAATATCACAATGAGCTGCACAAGAAATTCTATGAAGGAAATTGCAACATTGCTAGATTCGAGAGGTCAAACAACAACTTATAATTATGATTCTCTAGGCAATTTATTAAAAATTACCTATCCAGACTCGAAAACTATTGAGTATGAATACAACCAAAATAGCCAAATAGTAGATTTCAAAGATAAAAAAAACAATCATACAGAATTTGAGTATTATCAAGATGGCAGGTTATCGAAAGAGATTTCTGATGGAATAACAAAAAAAGAATATCTATTCAATGGTATGGATATGACTGGAATAAAAGATTGGTTTGTTAATTGTGAAGGACAGGGTTCTCAGGCTACATGGTCTTTTACAAATGATTCAAATGGTTATCCAAGAGAAATTACTTCACCAGAAGGCGTAAAAGTTACTTTGATAAATAATAATACTGGCCAAACAACAAGTTACATAGATGCTCTCAATAACCAATGGGATTTTACTTACAACAACAAGGACCAATTGGTCTTGGCTGTTAGCCCTGACAATAGCAATTACACATTTAATTACAATGGTGAAGGCCAATTAACATCACTTAATTCACCAGGCATGGGCAATATCAGCTACGGTTATGACAGCAATGGTAGGATAATCTCAATTACAAGGCCAGGCGGTTACAACCTCACAATCCACAGAAAAGACGATGGTAAAATAGAATGGATGGAAGACAACAGAGGTTGTAGAACAACATATAATTACAATGAATCTGGTATGGTTTCAAAAATAATCAATCCAGTAGGAGATGAAATCACAGTTGGTTTTGGAACATCAGGAATGGATGTTGTTAGTTTCCAGGATGAATCGGGAGCTTTAAGCTCATTTGAATACGGAACTGATGGGAAAACCACAAAAATAACTGATCCAAATGGTGGTGATACAAGATTCGAATATGACGAAAATGGTAATGTAACAAAAATCACCAATCCTTTTGGCAAAGAAACAAAATATCTATATGATTCAAAAAATAGATGTACCAAAGTAACTGATGTTTACAACAACGATTGGACATATACTTATGATAACGCAGACAGACTTATACAAACAGATGGACCTTCAACTCTACCTCACAAGTTCTGTTACGACAAAGATGGCAGGTTGATTTCTTCAATAAATTCTGCCAATCAAACACAAAGTTATGAATACGACAATCTTGGAAGATTGAACAGGGTTATAGATCCTATGGGGATTATCAGTTCATACTCATATGATAAATTAAATCAGCTTACATCCATAACTACACCGGCTGGAACTGAGTCTTATGAATATAACAATATGGGAAAAATAACCAAGTTTACAGATAAAAACAGCCATGAATGGAAATATGAATATGACAATATTGCCAGACGAACCAAAACTATTGATCCTACCTTAAAAGAAGAGCTCTTTAGTTATGATATGGGTTCAAATATGAACCAATACACAAAACCACCAACTGGTACACCTGCTACACAAAATTACGAATTTGATTGTCTAAATAGAGTTACAAGATTTACCGATGAACTCGGTAACTATGCAACATACACATATAATACTTTAGGTCGACAAAAAACTGAATTGAACAGAAGAGGTGATACAATTGTATACAGTTATACCCCAATGAATTTAGTTCAATCTACCATGCCTGCTGGGGGAACAGATTTTGCTTCATTCACATACGACATTGCAAATAATATGTCTACAATGGGATATCGTTTGGGTGGAACAAACTTTACCTACGATTTTGCTCAAAGGATGATTGAACAAGTAGATAATTGGAATTTTGCCCATGATGTTTCATATAATGCAGAAGATATGGTAACCAGGGTTATTGCCAATGGAGACACCAGAGATTACACTTGGAATGCAGCTGGTTTAATGATAAATGCATCAAGGGCTGGGAATATGACTCAATACACATATAATGATAATTCCTGGATGACTCAAATACAATATCCCAATAATGTTAATAACAACTATTATTATGATACTGCTGGTCGTATGAACCAGATTAACATACCAGGAGTAGCACAGTTAAGTTATGGTTTTGACAATGTATCCAATATTACTTCATCTTCAGGTAATGGGAATTGGGCTTATACTTACAATTCAATAAATCAGTTAACAGGAGCAACAGGACCTGGAGGACCCTACAACTATACATATGATCCAAGAGGAAATAAAATAATCATTGATATAAATGGGTCTCAAAGAATTTTTACGTATAATGTTGCAGACGAGCTGACAAGGTGCGATTATCAGAATGGAGATTATGATATTTATACCTATGATGGTAATGGTAATTGCACGAGAAAACAGCACTTTGGCACACCAAACACAACAACAGATTTTACTTACTCAAAACTTGACCGGTTGGACCAAGTCAATCTACCAGACGGAGTGATTGTAAAATTCGAATATGATGCCCTTGGAAGAAGGATTCAAAAAAGTATTGAAAACGGCAATGATATAACAATCCAAAAATTTCACTACTTAGGCAATCAGATAACAACCATAGATATTGATGCTTCAATCAATGATACACCATACAAAGATGAGATAATGAAAATATTGCATGGTGATGGTAATATGCCACTATCATTTGAGTGGACAAGGCATAACTTCCAGACAGGTCAGGATGTAACAGACACCTATTATTATCATTATGATATCGGTGGAAACTTAATCGCAGTCACAAATACTCTGGGGGCTGTTGTTGCAACATACCAATATGATCCTCTGGGCAATGTTATTGGCGAATCAAACCCTTTAAATTTGCCAATGTTTTTTACATTCAGGGCCGTTAAACAGGCATTTTGGGATAGGGAAATTGGCATCTATTACACAGAGGGTTACTACAGACCAGATTCAGGCTCAAGACTTCAAGGAACAGGGCATCCAGAATCACAAAACATGGTTTCTGGAGCACTGGTTGATATGATAGCCAAAAACACCAGACCTGCAAACCAACACATAACAGATTTGGTGGATGTGAAAGCAGCTTGTCCAAAAACCAAGTCTGGCCTGCAAAACGCAGGTGCACTAAAACCAAATACTCCTTCAGCAAAAAGTGATGCATTTGACAGCAGTTCTATGCAGTATGTGCCAGAATCTGTAGTAAAGGCATTTGCAACATGCACAGGTTTTGATGATAATTATTTGACTACTTCTTCTCCATCTGGTGGTCGTTCATCAAAAAACTCTTTAAGTGACAAAAAAGAAAAAACTGAAAGCCAGAAATATACGATGGTCA
>JAKPTX010000029.1 GCA_029570835.1 Bacteroidota bacterium | reverse complement strand
ACCAACATTTGCTGCTTTGCCAGCAATTGAAAGCAATACAGAAGTCATCTTCTTACCATACACGTGCCTTAAAATTTCAGCAAGCTTGTTACGGTACTTCATCGCATAGAATTCAAGGTTGTCCTGACCCCAAATAAAGCCAAGCACAATCTTTCTTGACCTTTCGTTGTTAACCTTTGCGTTCTTCAAGTCTACGAATAAACGAAGAACATAAGGCAAACCGTTTTCGCCAAGGTTATTCAATGCGGTAAGGACTGCCTTATCGCTCAATCCATTATCATACCAGTCAATTGGATTGACAATATTGCATGCTCCACCCTTTAACGTATTCTGAAATTCGTTCAAAAGAACTTCAGCTACGAATTTACCTGTTGCTCCCTTTTGACTTGCTACAATCAACGGGAGTTCCTTTGAAAGTTTATACAAACTCTTGATTTGAGTCTGGATAGCCTTCAATTGTTCGTCTTTTCCGTGGTAGTAAGTAGCACTGCTCTTAGCACCAGAAGCAATAGTAAGACCGTCAATTAATGACTGCCTAACGGTTGCAAGCGATTTTTGTGTCAATACCAATTCTTTCATAATTTTACCTTTATTTATATTTATTAATTAAGTGCCTTTTGTCCATTTGCTTTGTCCAAGAAACGCTGTAAATGACCAACAGCAATTCTATTTTGTTCTTCAGTGCGATGTCCACCCTTATTAAACAATAATGTTTCCACCACACACGCAACACCTTCTACCAGCATTTTTTGAGATTCACGCAATTCAGCGATTTCCTTTTTCAATTCTGTATTGTCGCTGGTTTTTTCAACACAGAGCATCTGATTCAACCATTTCATCCCTTCTTCTGTCACCCTCACCGGACTCGTTGTAAAATATCCCATCTTCACGTACTTTGGAAGTGGTTGATGGTTTTTCTTGATTATCCTGTTACGTTCCAAAATATTAAGCAAACCATTTCTTCCAATTTTACCGCAATAATCGGTTAATTTCAACCTTTTTGCAGTATCTGACATCGTATAAAGTGCAGGTCTTGTTGCTTCTTCTTTCATTTCCCTGTACTTCTTTTCAACCTCAATGAAATATAAACGTGCCCGTCTACCTTTTTCATTGTTTTGAACCATTGCAAGTTCTTTGGCACAATCCAAAGTCAGTGCATATTCGATTCGATATATCCTTTCAAATGCCTGTGAATCAGACTCGCTAATTTTAGCGAATGGTATTACATTACCATTTATATCGTAAAAAATTCGAGCGTAATCCACATTTTCAATGAACTGATATTTCTTTATTCGTCCTTTAAACCAGTTCGAAAAATCTTGTTTTGCTTCAAGAAATTCATGTAAATCTCTTGCATTTACCACCGGACTTCCGGTTTTAATGCTTTTTCTGATTTTAATAAGTTCTTCCATGTTGATAATTTAAATGATGCCAAATATAAAAATATTTTTCCAACAAACAAGTACTTATACGATACTATTTTCAAAATGTTACAAAGAACGTCAAAAAAAAATCAAAAAAAAACGGGTGAGTTGACAGATTTCTCTATCAATCCCCACCCGTTTATGTCTGGAATAACTCTACTTCTCAAAATAAGAGAAGAAGTGCGGTTGTATTGCCTGTAAGTTGTCTCCCCTCTCACATGGGGGAGATTACATGTTTCAATTACTGTAAACACAGCCAGTTCTTCCATAAAAGTTTAAATTTTTTGAAAAAAATGCCACACGACTGTGACCAAAAAACCATTCTTAACCGAGCACCCGTCAGTGCTACTTCAAATGTTAGGCTTCGAGCGGTGGGGTATGCTCTGAATTTTAATATGCATTATCATAATTTTGCATTCCCAGCTTACCACTCTCAATAATTTAAGGGAACAATTTAAAAGTATTTTGTTTTGTTTGCAAGTTTAAGAGACTTGTGCCTTAACCACTTGGCTAATTGTCATAATTTGGTAGACAATGATGGAGTTGAACCACCGTTACTGTAAACACTTTTCGTTTTCCCTAATATTTTCAAAGTACGTTACCCGGAAGTTTGTGTTGCCACAGGGACAACCGGGAATTTCAATAAGTTTAGAAGAAATTTGTTGGTCTTTGTGTTGTAAGAGTCTGATTTACTGTCAAATTTACTGTAAAAACCATCAGTTCTTCTTTATAATTTTGGAAGAAGTTTGTTAGTGTTCGGGTAAACCTGCCGTCACTCATGGACGGCATTGTTTCTGCAACATTCTTTACTGTATACACTATCAGTTCTTCACTTTGTAGCGGGAGAGGGATTTGAACCCTCGACCTTCTGGTTATGAGCCAGACGAGCTAACCGGACTGCTACCACCCCGCAATAT
>JAKPTX010000020.1 GCA_029570835.1 Bacteroidota bacterium | reverse complement strand
GTCTTATATTGAGAGTCAGCAAGTTGATTCCATACAGCTTTCTACCCGTCCGGATTATATCGACGAGACCATTTTACGCAATCTCAAGCAGTATCACGTTTCCCTCATTGAGTTGGGCACGCCTTCGATGGATCCCGAGGTGTTGAGGCTGGCGCAGCGGGGTCATACTGTCGAGGATATTCGCCGTAGCGCACAGCTCATCACGACACATCAGTTTGAGTTGGGTGTGCAAATGATGATCGGCTTACCCGGTGATACCGCTGAGAAATCTTTTATTTCTTCTTTGGAATTAATAAAATTGGGGGGGACCCACGCGCGAATCTACCCTACATTAGTGATCAAGGGTACCCTGCTGGAACGGCTCTACCTTACCGGGAAATACACTCCTCTTTCCTTAGAAGAGGCGGTGGCTTGGTGTGTTCCTATCTATAAAGAGTTTGAGAGCCACCAGGTGACTATACTGCGTGTTGGCTTGCACCCCTCCGAAGGATTAATCCACCAAACGGAACTGGTCGCCGGACCATTTCATGTATCCTTTAAAGAGCTGGTTCTCACCGAAATCTGGAAAGAGCGACTTCTGGCAGAGACAGAAAAACAGCAGGGTGACACCTTTCAGATTACCGTCCCGCGAGAAGAGATCAACTACGCCGTAGGATACCAAAGCAGCAACCGAAAATGGCTGGAAAAGAGATACAAAACGGTTAAGTTTTTGAAGGCAGAAAGCTAATAAAAGGCGGAAGGCGAAAGTTTTAAAATTGAGCTACTCGGGGCGCGACTACTAATCGTGTAACTTGCTACTCGGTACATAAATAGAAGTCGCACCCCGAGTAAATGGTTGTTTCTTACATGAAAATATTTTTCTCCTTTTTGGAAATAAAAAAAAAGGGGGCAGGAAAAGCATTCCTCTTCAGTCATACCATTCCCCCACTCGCAAAAGATTTCGGATTTTTTCCAGAGTGGGGAAACGAAATAACAAAAGAGCGAAGAATGTCCTGCCCCCTAATTATTTAAATTTCATAATAAGATGGAAAACTCCATCCAAAACATCTATTAGCCGAAACGTACGACTTCAGCGGTGGACAAATCGAGAACATCGCCCGCAAAAACAGCGTGGATCAAATCCTCACATGCAAAAAAACAACCCTCAAACAGCTACAAGAATACTGCGAAAGCGAAAACATCACCAAAAGTGGAGAGGGAAAGAGGATTGGGTTTAGGTAGGGGGGAAGGCAAATATAATTTTAATATTATGGAAACAGCAATTCATATCAAATGCACACAATCAGATCTTCAAATCACGATCCATATTTCAGTATCGGAAAATGCAGTAAACACTGAGCCGACCATTGAAGTTATTGACAATGTATGACCTGTGGACTCCATTGCAAAATCTACTCAAAGTTCAAAATCAGGAAAAGTCCAACCTATCAAACAGTCCAAATGGAATGAGCAATATAACTATTTCCCCAGAACAAAAGCAGAACTAGAACAAATTATAAAAAATCGAATAGATAAGGAGGATTTTGAATGTGATTTAAATGACATAAATGTTTCTCAAATAAGCGATATGAGTTATATCTTTTCTCATTTTCAATTCAATGGAGATATATCTAAATGGGTGTTACATAAAGGTGTAAGTATGATAATGATGTTTTACAATTCTCCTTTATAAGCACAACCTGAAAAGCAACCTGTAGTCTTATGATAATTATTTAGAGTAAGAAGATTTTAAAAATTAGCGGTATGTAATTTTTTTAATACGATTTTTAATTAAAATTTGTATATTTGCACCCGTAAAACAAACGTGATTCTACTTGAATAAACTGCATAGTATATTACAAATAATCATTGTACTTAATATATAAATTTTACTTTTTATGAAGAGATTTTTACTATTAGCATTACTTATTATCAGTTTTTTTGGGCTTAATGCCCATACCTTTACGGCAACATATGGCGGTAATACCCTATACTTCAATACAAAAACTACACCTGGAGGATTAGTAGCTGAAGTAACATATAATAGCTCACAAGGGTATAACTCTGCACCCAACACCTATTATACAGGGTTCATTACTATTCCGGAAACAGTTGTTTATCAAGGCAGCACGTTAACCGTAGCCAGTATTGGTGACGATGCTTTCCGTGGCAGACAAGCGTTAATTTCAGTTGAAATACCCAATACGGTCACTTCCATTGGCAATAGGGCCTTTCAGGGATGTTCGGGACTGTTGGCAGGAGTAAGCATACCCAGTTCTGTAACCTCTTTTGGTGGTTACATCTTTGCTTATTGCCAATCTATTGTATCAGTTAACTGGCCAAGTACTATAAGTATTATCCCGGTAGGTTGCTTTTACGAATGCAATAATTTAACATCAGTTTCTATACCTAATACTGTAACTCATATTTATGACTACGCCTTTGCTAAAACCGGCTTAATGGAAGTAAGAATACCTAAGCAAGTGGAAAGAATATGCAAGTACGCCTTTCAGAACTGCTCTAACCTTTCCACAGTCTACTGGGATGCACAAAATTCGAACTATTATCATTACGGCTTATCGTCTTACACCTTAAGCAATGGCAGCTACCCTCCATTTGAAGGATGCAACTACCTAACTGACATTATTATCAGCGATACCGTGCAAACCCTCCCCACATATGCTTTCCAGAACCTACCTCGTCTAGTAAATATTTCATTTGGTAACAATTTGACCTCCATTCCAAAAGGTTGCTTCTACAACTGCGATGGGCTAAAAAACATCAATGTTACAGCTCCTGCAACAACCCTGGACAGTTATGCTTTTGCCAACTGCGACTCCCTCGAAACTGTAGGATTACCTAGCACCTTACTTACCATTAGTACGTATGCCTTCCAGAACTGCTCTAATCTGAACAATATTACTATCCCAAACTCTGTGACCCATATCTACGACTATGCATTCGCTGGTTCCGGCATCCAAACAATTAATATACCCAGATTCGTAGAACAAATATGCAAGTACGCCTTCCAGAACTGCTCTAAACTTACTACACTCCACTGGAATGCACAAAATTCAAACTATTATCATTACGGTTTATCGTCTTACACCTTAAGCAATGGCAGTTACCCTCCATTTGAAGGATGTAACAAACTAACAAACATTATCATCAGCGATACCGTGCAAACTCTACCTTCATACGCTTTTCAGAACCTACCTAAGTTAAAAAACGTATTCTTCGGCAACTACCTGACTTCTATTTCAAATGGTTGTTTCTATAACTGCGACGGACTGAAAAATATCAACATCACAGCCCCCATAACAGGCATACAAAGTTACGCCTTTGCTAACTGCGACTCCCTTGAAACTGTAGGACTACCAAACACCTTACTTTCCATCGGTACGTATGCCTTCCAGAACTGCTCTGAACTGAATAATATCATCATCCCAAACTCTGTTACCCATATCTACGATTACGCTTTCGCTGGTATCGGCATCCAAACAATTAGTATACCGAGATTCGTAGAACAAATATGCAAGTACGCCTTCCAGAACTGCTCTAAGCTTACTACACTCTACTGGAATGCACAAAATTCAAACTATTATCATTACGGTTTATCGTCTTACACCTTAAGCAATGGCAGCTACCCTCCATTTGAAGGATGCAACAAACTCACAAACATCATTATCAGCGACACCGTGCAAACTCTCCCCTCATACGCGTTCCAGAACCTGCCCAAACTAAAAAACGTCTCCTTCGGCAACTACCTAACTTCTATTTCAAATGGTTGTTTCTACAATTGCGACGGGCTGAAAAGTATCAATATCACAGCCCCCATAACAGGCATACACGGTTACGCCTTCGCCAACTGCGACTCACTTGAGACTGTTGGATTACCGAATACATTGCATACTATATATATCAATGCATTTGATGGTTGTAAAAATTTGAATAATATTATACTCCCTTCTTCTCTGGTTCAAATTAATAATTATGCATTTGCGAATTCAGGTCTACAATCGATAAACATTCCTATTTCAATGACATTGATTGCTGAAAATGTATTCAAAAATTGTACATCTTTGAACACCGTTTATTGGAATGCACAGAATGTGAGTTATAGTAACACTAGCGGAAATAACCATCCTTTCAGTGGTTGTAACAACCTAACTAATATCATTATCAGCGACGCCGTAGAAACTCTCCCCGGATATGCATTCCAGAACCTACCCAAATTAGAAAACGTCTCCTTTGGATGTAACCTGACTGCCATTTCAACATACTGCTTCTACAACTGCAACGGACTGAAAAACATCAACATCACAGCCCCCATAATAGGTATACACGGTCGCGCCTTCGCCAACTGCGACTCACTTGAGACAGTTGGATTACCAAATACATTGCATACTATATATATCAATGCATTTGATGGCTGTAAAAATTTGAATAATATTGTACTCCCTTCTTCTCTGGTTCAAATTAATAATTATGCATTTACAAATTCAGGTCTACAATCGATAAATATTCCTATTTCAATGACATTGATTGGTGAAAATGTATTCAAAAATTGTACATCTTTGAACACCGTTTATTGGGATGCACAGAATGTGAGTTATGGTAACACTAGCGGAAATAACCATCCTTTCAGTGGTTGTAACAACCTAACTAATATTATCATCAGCGACGCCGTAGAAACTCTCCCCGGATACGCTTTCCAGAACCTACCCAAATTAAAAAACGTACTCTTCGGAAGCAGCCTGACTGCCATTTCAACATACTGTTTCTATAACTGTGACGGGCTAAAAAACATCAACATCACAGCCCCCATAATAGGGATACACGGTCGCGCCTTCGCCAACTGCGACTCCCTTGAGATAGTCGGATTACCGAACACATTGCATACTATATATATCAATGCATTTGATGGCTGTAAAAAATTGAATAATATTACACTCCCTTCTTCTCTGGTTCAAATTAATAATTATGCATTTGCAAATTCAGGACTACAATCGATAAATATTCCTATTGCAATGACATTGATTGGTGAAAATGTGTTCAAAAATTGTACATCTCTGAACACCGTTTACTGGAATGCACAGAATGTAAGTTATAGTAATACCAGTGGAAGTAACCATCCTTTCAGTGGTTGTAGCAACCTAACGGACCTCTTTGTAGGTAATACCACAGAAAACCTTCCCAATTACGCTTTTGCAAACATACCACGTTTACGGAACGTATCTTTTGGAGAATCATTAACCAATATCCCTGAGTACGGATTTTCCGGATGTGTTAGTCTTGACTCTATCTCCATTCCCGATAATGTCACCTCTATCAAAAAATATGCATTTCAAAACTGTGATAGTTTGACAAGAATAAACATGTCTAATAATCTTAGCAGTATATACAACTACGCATTTACTGGATGTTACCGATTAGCAAGTCTCAATCTTCCCAGTACATTGACTTTAATTAGCAATTATGCTTTTAACAACTGTACCGGAATTTCTTCCATGAGTGTACATGCTACAACACCCCCAACCTTAAGTAGTAATGCCTTCAATAATGTCAGCCGTTCCATTCCTGTTACAGTTCCATGTGTGGCTAAAGCTGCATATCAGAGTACCAATAATTGGTCTAGTTTTACGAATTATCAAGGTTATGGTGACATTAGAGACACCCTTATTATGACAACATGCGACGAATTCACTTGGAGAGGCAACACCTATTCAACTAGTGGCACTTATTCCAGCACAAATACTTATAATGACTGTGACAGTGTACATGTTTTAATCCTATCCATAACAAGTTCCGTATACAGCACTGAAACTATAATTGCCTGCAACAGTTATACATGGCACGGAACTACCTATACCGCTTCCACAAACACTCCAACTTATACCACAACAAGCAGTTCCGGCTGCGATAGTGTCGTAACATTGCATTTAACTATTATGCCTAATCTCAACATATCCTTCCACGCCAACGGTGGAACAGGTCAGATGGCTCCGCTGACCGTTTGCCTTGGAGATTATGCTACACTTCCATACAATACTTTTACGCGATTGGGATATAGTTTCTCCGGTTGGGCGACCACTCCTAACGGACCTGTTGTGTACTCAGACGGTGCCAATTTTGCACCCTTAGGGAACCTCTCCCTCTATGCTGTTTGGAGTTCGTCTTGCTATGACGTACATCATGGTATTTCCACTACTGCATGCGACTCATATTATTGGAGAGGCAATACATACACTAATAGCGGAACCTATTTAGATATTGTTACAGATGCCATTCCTGGTGGTTGCGACAGTGTATTTACCTTAGATCTAACCATAAACTATAGTGTGTCAAGTATTGAGGAAATAACCGCCTGTAACAGTTATACCTGGCATGGAAACACTTACACTGCTTCCACGAACACTCCAACCTTTACGACAACAAGCAGTTCCGGTTGCGATAGTGTCGTAACACTGCATTTGACCATTCTGCCTAATCTTAACATATCCTTCCATGCCAACGGAGGTATGGGATACATGGCTCCACTTACCGTTTGCCTTGGAGATTATGCTACGCTTCCAAATAATACTTTTACGCGATTGGGATATAGTTTCTCCGGTTGGTCCACCACTCCAAACGGGGCTGTTATGTACCAGGATGGTGCTCAAATCATAACCTCTACGAATCTTTCCCTCTATGCTGTCTGGAGTTCTTCTTGTTCTAATGTATATCATACTATTTCTGCTACTGCATGCGATTCATACTATTGGAGAGGCAATACATATACTAACAGCGGAACCTATACGTCAACCGCTTCAGGAGTAGTTCCCGGTGGCTGCGATAGCATATACACACTAAATCTAACCATTAACCACAGTGTGTCAAGTATTGAGGAAATAACCGCCTGTAACAGTTATACCTGGCATGGAAACACCTACACTGCTTCCACGAACACTCCAACCTATACCACAACAAGCAGTTCCGGTTGCGATAGTGTCGTAACACTGCATTTGACCATTCTGCCCAATCTCACCATATCCTTCCATGCCAACGGAGGCATAGGATACATGGCTCCACTAACCGTTTGCCTTGGAAATTATGCTACGCTTCCAAATAATACTTTTACACGGTTGGGATACAGTTTTTCCGGTTGGTCCACCGCTCCCAACGGGGCTGTTATGTACCAGGACGGCGCTCAAATCATAACATCTACGGATCTTTCTCTCTATGCTATCTGGACTTCTTCTTGCTCTGATGTATATGATACATTATCAGTATCTTCCTGTGACTTTTTCACTTGGAGAGGTATTACCTATACCAATAGTGGAACCTATACATCAATAGTTACAGATGTCGTTCCCGGTGGCTGCGACAGCATATATACCTTGAATCTCACCATCAACCATGGAACAACAGGAATTGATTCTATTGTGGCTTGCGATAGTTATACTTGGTTTGGTAACACTTATACTTCAAGTAACAATACAGCAACAGTCCTTTTGATTAATTCTGCGGGTTGCGACAGTTTAGTCACTTTAAATCTCACCATAAACTATAGTACAAGTTCTGAATTTTGGATTACTGAGGAAGATTCTTACACATGGAATGGTATTACCTATAATGAAACAGGCGACTATGTACAAGTTCTAGCTACCGTTGATGGCTGCGACAGTACTGTTACTCTTCACTTAACTATTACGGTAGGCATTGATGAACCTCAAACATCCATTGTTCCTAAAGTACATCCTAATCCAACAAGTGGAATAATTATAGTTGATTCTGACATTATTGATAGAATTGACATTTATGATAACTTGGGACGTATGATTCGTTCATTCAACAACGACAACACTATTAATATCCAAGACCTTCCTCCTGCTGTATACATCTTACGAGTGATAACACCAAATAATACAACAATACACCGAATAATAAAAAATTAGGCGTATAGAGTTAGATTGCAAGTTATTGTATCACAATCAATACCCGAATACAATAATTTTCCCGACCATCACCCCCAATACCATATTTTCTTGGTTATTGGGGGTGATGTTCGGTTGTACGTATATCAGTTACAGAACTTATCGTCTCATCTTTATAAATGAGATTATTATCTCAAATATGAGAGTTTCTCCATCAAAAGTTAGATTATAATCTCAAAAAGAAAACTAATCCTCACCGATTTTTCATATTTTTGCAAAAAAATAATGAATATGAGATCAGTAAATTTCTTTTTAATTTTTGCAGCTATCCTTATGAGTGCTTGTCATAATCTATCCGGAGATAAAACGGAACTAATAACCCAAGAGAGTCGTACTGTTCCTGATTTTTCAGGAGGCGTGATGAATGAAGAGATTCTATGGTATTTGGGGAGAATGAATAACCCACAAATCTCCCCCGATGGGAAAACGCTTCTTTTTGGAATCACCTATTACGATTACAAACTCAACAAAGGTAATAACGATTTATATGTGTTGGAACTTCCCGATGGTCAACCCACACAAATTACACGTACTGAGAATAACGAGTCTGCCGCTATTTGGAGACCCGACGGTAAAAAGATCGCCTATTTGGCACCCCACGAAGGGAAAATGCAAATTTGGGAGATGGATCCCGATGGGAAACAACCCAGAGTGATCTCCAATGCTCCTTCAGATATTACCGGATTTTCTTATGCACCCGATATGTCACAGATTGTATACGCTATGAATGTACAACTGGATCCGACTATCGAACAGCGCTATCCGGATCTACCTTTGGCTAATGCTAAAATCTATGACGACCTGATGTATCGTCACTGGAACCAATGGGCTGATGGAACCTATTCCCACCTCTTTATTGCTTCTTATCCTAAGATGGATAATCCTGTTGAATTGTTGGAAGGCAAGAAGTTTCACTCTCCTATCCCTTCACATGGCGGATTTGAACAGATCGCCTGGAGTCCTGATAGCAAGAAGTTAGTTTACTGTACTAAAGAATCTAGCGGTAAAGATTTTGCCGTAAGTACCAATAGCGATATCTTTATTTATGATTTAGAGCAAAAAACGACCATTAACTTAACAGCAGAAAATAAAGGGTACGACATGAATCCCGTGTTCTCTCCCGATGGTTCAAAACTGGTTTGGTGGAGCATGAAAACCGATGGGTTTGAGTCTGAAAAACATCGCTTGTTTATTCATGATTTTAACAGTAACACCTCCAAGGATTTCAGTACCAATTTCGATCAGGATGCCGAAAATTTTGCGTGGAGTAAAGATGGTAAAACTATTTACTTTACCAGCTGTAAAGAGGCAACCTATCAAATATACAGTCTGAATGTTGAATCTGAGGAGATTACCCAAATTACTGAGGGAGACCATGATTATATCAATATTCTGGTTGCTGATCAGATGTTGATTGGAACTAAAACAACCCATGCGCTTCCGGCAGAACTTTTCACTATTGATCCTCAGACTCGTGAAGAAAAACAGTTGAGTTTTATCAACACCGAAGTACTTTCAAAAATCACTTTATCCAAAACTGAAAAGAGATGGGTGAAAACCACAGATGGCAAGGATATGTTGGTGTGGGTTATCCTTCCCCCCAATTTTGATCCTGCTCAAAAATACCCTACATTGCTTTATTGTCAGGGCGGACCCCAATCTTCCGTAAGTCAGTTCTTCTCTTACCGCTGGAATTTCCAGATGCTGGCGTCTCGCGGATATGTTGTTGTAGCACCCAATCGTAGAGGATTACCCGGATTTGGTAGTGAATGGAATAATCAGATCAGCAAGGATTACGGCGGACAAAATATGAAGGATTATCTCTCTGCCATTGATGATATGGCTAAAGAACCTTATGTAGATGAAACTCGTTTAGGTGCTGTAGGAGCCAGTTATGGCGGATTTTCAGTGTATTGGTTAGCGGGGAATCATCAAAAGAGATTCAAAACCTTCATTGCCCACTGCGGTATGTTTAACTTTGAAAGTTGGTATGGCACAACCGAAGAACTGTTCTTTGCCAACCATGATATCGAAGGTCCTTACTGGGAAAACTATAAGAGCTACAGTTTCTCACCTCATCGATTTGTAGGCAATTGGGATACCCCCATTTTGGTGATTCATGGGGGCAATGACTTCAGAATTCCATATACTGAGGGAATGCAGGCTTTCAATGCAGCCCAAATCAAAGGAATTCCCAGCCGATTTTTATATTTCCCCGAAGAGGATCACTTTGTTTCCAAACCACAAAATGCAATGCTTTGGCAACGTGAATTTTTGGGATGGTTAGACCAATGGCTTAAGGAAGAAAAATAAGGAATGAAGCAACTGAAGCACATTTTTTCATTAATCAGAAACTTCAGATGGAAACTGATTGACACTTACGTGCTCAAAAAGTTTCTCAGCTCTTTTGTCTTTGCCATTTCTCTATTAATGGCGATTATCGTTATTTTTGACTTTTCGGAAAATGTGCATCGTTTTTTGGATAACAATATCCCGATGAAGGATATTTTGTTAAAATATTATCTGAACTTTATTCCCTATTTCATCAATCTATTTATTCCTCTTTTTGTGTTTATCAGTGTAATCTGGTTTACCTCAAAAATGAGTAATCAAAATGAGATTATTGCCATTTTGGGAGGGGGCGTCAATTACTATCGTTTTTTGATTCCTTTCTTAACGGGTGCACTGATTATCTCTTTATTGGCTATCTTTATGTCCAATGAATTGGTTCCGGCTACTAACGAAAAGATGAACCGGTTCATGGCCAATACGATGAATAGGCGGGTGATTCCAAAAAGCACAATTCATATCCGGAACTCTGCCGACAGCTATATCTTTGTGGAACGCTGGGATCATGAACAGATGGAGGGATATCATTTCACGTACGAAGTGATGGGACCACGGTTTATCAAAATGAAAATAAAAGCCAATACGATTCGGTATAACGAGGATCAAAAGAATTGGACTTTGACTCATTATACACGACGTACCATCCATGCAGGAGTTGAAACAGTAACCACAGGAAAAAGTATGGATACAATATTTAATATTGTTCCGACTGACTTAGCGCAGGATGAAAAAGTTTCTGAAACCATGTCTTACGGAGAATTGACTCGTTTTATTCGTGGAGAAAAGATTAAAGGGACCGGAATGGCAAAACATTATATCATTGAAAAACAAACCAGATTAGCCAACTCATTTGGAACCTTTATCATGACTATTTTAGCTTTCTGTGTCGCATCACAAAAAACCAGAAGGGGAGTTGGAGTACATCTCTTTTTTGGAATTGGGTTAGCATTTATATTTGTATTTTTGCAGCAAGTTTCCAATGTATTCTCTCTTTCCGGAGCCATACCCCCGGGATTAGGACCATGGATCCCGAATCTAATCTACCTGGTTGTTTGTGCAGTTTTATTAAAATATTCTACAAAATGATAATGAAAAATGTAACTTTAATCAGCGACTGGAAGCTCAGAGACCCTTACATCTCCATCTTAAAGGGAGTCCTCATTTCACATATTCCTGATGTCCAAATATTTGATATCAGTCATGCTATTGAAAAATTTAATATTGGTCAGGCCGCCTTTATTGCCAAAGCCAGTTTTCCTCATTTCCCTGAAAAAACAGTTCATATTATCGATGTAGCAGGAAAATCTTCAGACAGTGTCAATCCTATCTTACTATCCTATCAGAATCATTGGTTTTTAGGCGAAGACACCGGTGTTTTTCAAACCATTCTAGGAGATTCAGAAGCGGATGCCATTTATCAATTTGATAGTATTGAAAAGATGAGTTGGTACCAAAAAATTGCACTGATGACACAAGCATTGTTTGAAAATAGAATAGAGAGTTGTACTGTTCCCATCACCCAACTACATCGAATTCTTGATGATCAGTTCTATTACATCAAAAAGGAAAAATCTATCCAAGGCAAGATTATATATATTGACTCCTTTTTCAATGCCGTAACCAATATCCCAAATGAGGTGTTCATAGAAACAATGCAAGGTAGAGAATTTAGTGTTTCCATATCGGGTTCGGAAAGGTTAAGGATTACCAAAATGCACCCTTTTTATAACCCCAATGAAAAAGATATTTACCTTTTCCCCAATAAGTTGGGTTATATTGAGATCACTTATTATAAAGGACCTATTGCTGCGTTGGGAGACCTAAAAATCAATGAAACAGTAGAAATTAATTTTACATAATATGATGAACCTTAATCAATTAACTGCCATTTCTCCGATTGATGGCAGATACTTCAAACAGGTAGAATCTTTAACTCAATTTTTTTCGGAATTTGCGCTGATCCGTGCCAGGGTAATGGTAGAAATTGAGTATTTCAAAGCACTCTGTGAAATTCCTCTTCCTCAGTTGGAATCGGTTGACAAACAGTTATTTCCAAAATTGGATGAGATCTATCTTAATTTTTCAGAAGGGGATGCATTGAGAGTCAAGGAGATCGAAAAAACAACCAATCACGATGTTAAAGCGGTTGAATATTTCATCAAAGAGGTTTTTGATCGTTTGGGTCTTGCACAGTACAAGGAGATGATCCACTTCGGACTCACTTCCCAGGATATTAATAATACAGCCACTCCGTACTTACTCAAACAGTTTCACGATCAGATCTATACT
Source organism: Bacteroidota bacterium (assembly GCA_029570835.1). GTDB lineage: Bacteria > Bacteroidota > Bacteroidia > Bacteroidales > WCHB1-69 > UBA5429. Next base: position 7,581 of record JAKPTX010000020.1, on the reverse strand, counting down.
CCATTCTTTGCTGATTTAACACGTTTGATTTATGAAAAATCGAAAGAGTGGATCGATGTTCCTTTGTTGGCTCATACCCACGGACAGCCTGCTTCTCCTTCCAGTATGGGAAAAGAGTGGTATGTTTTTTATGAAAGATTGATTACTCAGTGGAACTTGCTCGAGGAAATACCTTTCTGTGGTAAATTTGGAGGGGCTACAGGTAATTTCAATGCACACCATATTGCTTACCCCGAAGTAGATTGGGTTCTTTTTGGTAATCGGTTTTTATCTGAAAGACTCGGTTTATACAGATTGCAAACAACGACTCAAATTGAGCATTACGACAATATGGCTGCCTATTTTGACGGCATTAAAAGGATCAATAACATTTTGCTGGATTTAGATCGTGATGTTTGGACTTACATCTCTATGGAGTACTTCAAACAACAAGTTAAAGCGGGCGAGGTGGGCTCGTCAGCTATGCCTCACAAAGTCAACCCTATCGATTTTGAAAACTCAGAAGGAAACATCGCAATTGCCAATGCGCTTTTAGAGGGATTATCTGCTAAATTACCCATATCCAGATTACAACGCGATTTAACCGACAGCACAGTAACACGCAATCTGGGAGTGCCTATGGGACATACCTTAATTGCAATCAAGTCATTAATTCGTGGTATTAACAAGCTGCTTTTAAACGAAGAAGCGATTTCGAGAGACCTGGATAACAACTGGGCTGTTTTAGCTGAAGCGATCCAGACTATTTTGAGAAGAGAGGGCTATCCTGAACCTTATGAAGCACTCAAAGCCTTAACCCGCGGAAAGGGCAATATCAACAAAGAGATACTGCATCAGTTTATAGATAGTTTGGATATCAGCGATGCTGTCAAAGAGGAAATGTATAAACTCACACCACACAACTATCTGGGCATTATGCCTAAATTGTAGAGCAAACTCAATCATCTTCTGATCAATCGATAGATTTTACCCGGTTTACACTCCACGATACCATCAAACTCCATGTGGAGCAGAATGGAGGCTAATCGGGAAGGAGTAAACTGAGTTAATCTGCTGTTAATTTCATCAATTCCCATTTGATCTACCTCGAGCAGAAGCTGATACACCTCCTCTTCCTCTTCACTTAACTCAAAGAATAATTTTGTTTGGACCTCTTTTAAAGGCTGGTCTATCCACCCCATTTTGGCTAATAATTCCCCTCCTGATGTTACTCCCTGTGCGAGCCCCTCTACAATTAAATTATTGCAACCCTCGTGGTTTGGGCTGTAGATAGAACCGGGGACCGTAAACAGATCTCTTTTGATATTCAGCACCATGGAGGCTGTAATCATGCTCCCCCCTTTTATTTTTGATTCAATAACCAAAGAAGCATCAGATAAGCCTGCAATAATCCTATTCCGTGTAGGAAAATTTTGGGGTATCGGAGTGGTATGATAAGCATATTCCGTCGCAATCGCACCCCCCGAATCGATCATATTTTTTGCCAGTTTATAGTTTTGAGAAGGATAAACCAAGGAAAAACCATGTCCCATCACTCCAACAGTCTTCACCCCATTGCGTATCGCCTCTTCATGTGCCAAAGTATCGACTCCGGAAGCCAATCCACTTATAATCACCAATTCCTCATGAGCCATCTCCGCTATCATCTTCTTTACAACATCAATCCCATAATGGGTAATATTGCGAGTTCCAATGATGGACAAAACATGGGGTTGATTAAAAACATTCTCCCCCTTGTAAAAAAATATTGCAGGATAATTTGCACTGGTTAGTAAACGGGTCGGGTAATCGGGTTGATCAAAAAAGAGAGCCCGTATCTGCTCCTTTTCTATCAAATCTCGTTCAGTTTGAATCTTATAATCCAATTCCTTATCGATAGAAATTGTATTTAAGTTCCACTTTAACAACTCTTTCCTATACTTTTTTCTCTTCTGGGAATCAAAAACCAGAGAAGCAGTTCCGAATAATCGGACTAATCGTTTGGCATTAAAATTTGTGATTTTAGGATGTAATAACAGTGCAAGTCTGTAGTATAATTCGTCAGTCATGTTAGTTTTTTTTAGTATCGCAAATGTACAAAAAGAAAATGAAGGAATAAAAGAAAAGAGAGTGGTTGATATTAAAATAATTTTTATATCTTTGCGGATTGAATGTTCCAATTTTTAAAAAATACACCATGAAAAAAGTTTTTTTGTTTATTCCTATCGTAATAGCCGCTATTATTGTTCTTCTATTTTCAAGTTGTGAAAAAGAGGATGTATATCCTGTTAAGATCATTTGTGTATATTCTGAAACGGGGATTGACACCGGTGATGTTGTTGCCGGAGCTACCGTTACTATTGGTAAAGAAAATTATGCTCCTTATGCTCAAGCTTCCGGAGTAACTGATAAGAATGGAATTTTCACTCATGAGTTTCCATACGAAGCCCTTTTAGACGTTACAGCTGAAGTTACAGTAGATGAGGGTGGAGTTGTCAAAACTTATATTGGAGCGACTCAGGTGAAGTTGTTACCTAACGAGACTGTTGAGAAAATGATTCTGATGATAGGTCAGTAATCTTTTGTTCCACTCAAATTATCCAATTTGAAGAAAACATTATCTTCGCCACTATTCATAGTAGTAACATCGCTTTTACTTTTGGTGATACTAGTGGCTACATATTCTCGCCATCAAGAGACTCTTCAGTCGGAGTCCAACGCTTTTTCTATGATCAGGCAGAGTGACACATTGGAAGTTCTGCTTTCGTCTCATTCTTCCGATTTTTTCATCCACAAAGGTACACCCATCGGTTTTCAATATGAGTTGCTCAAAGAGTTTGAAAAAGCTTCCGGTAAAGTGATCAAGTTGAGCATCAATCGTGACTCTAAAAAAGTGCTTAAAGAGCTTTTAAATCCTCATTATGATATTATCTCTGTTGATATCCGTAAGTCCGGTATTGTATCTTCATTTTTAACTTTTTCTTATCCACACTCCTACACCTACCCTGTTATACTCTCCAGAAAAGAACAGATATATGATTCCAATAGAGTAAAACTATTATATATTCCTAACGCTTACCATCATTTTCTCTCCATGGATCTACTTAGAGGGTTAAATTTTAAAATTGTAGATGAAGAGCAATATGAAGAAGAGGAATTGATTAATCAACTTCAAGATCAGGAGATCGATTATATGATTTGTGATTATCAAACTGCAATTACGCTATTACCCTTCTACGATGACCTTACCATGGGACCTCAGATTGGCCCCACCCATGAAAGATGCTGGATTTTGAATGGTCAGAATAAGGAGTTAAATGATGAAATTAATAATTGGATTATCACCTTTTCTAAAACCAAAAAATATCAAATTTTGCTAAGACGATATTTTTCTCCGCACTCAGCGATTATCAAGCACCATTTTTCAAAATCAGGAAATAAAACCATCTCTCCTTACGATCATATCATTAAAAAACATGCTAAAAAATATGGAATTGACTGGCAATTTGTGGTTGCCATTATGTATCAAGAGAGCAAATTTCAATCGGGATTATACGGTTTAGGAGGAAGTTACGGCTTGATGCAAATGATGCCCGAGACAATGGAGTATTTTGGAATTAATGAAACCTCAACAGAAGAGGAACAGATTGCTGCCGGAATCAAATATCTTTATAAAATAGCCCGGGCATTTGATAATATTACAGACAAAAAAGAGAAATATCATTTTGTTGCTGCCTCTTACAATGCAGGACGAGGACATATATTGGATGCGCAACGTCTCTGTGAAAAAAATCAGCAAAATTCTACTCAGTGGAAATTTGTTTCTAAATACCTGATTTTAAAATCTAAAAAAGAGTACTACTCTGATCCTGTCGTAAAATCGGGTTTTTTACCCGGAAAACATACCGTTAAATATGCTGAGGAAGTGATGAATCGTTACGATACTTATTTAAAATTTCATCCTTAACTCTTTTTTTCTTATATTTGCAATCCGTTTTTAAAACATATTTTAATCGATTAACACTCGCATTTTTTTATGACTGTACCTGCCGCCACTCCCTTGATGAAACAATATAATCGGTTCAAAAGCAAGTATCCTGATGCGATTCTATTGTTCAGAATTGGAGACTTTTACGAGACATTTGGAGAGGATGCCGTTAAAGCATCTCAAATTCTGGGTATTGTCCTCACTAAAAGAGCCAATGGTGCAGCAGCTCATATTGATTTGGCCGGTTTTCCACACCATGCTATCGATACTTACCTCCCCAAATTGGTTAGAGCCGGATACCGGGTAGCGATTTGCGAACAATTGGAAGATCCTAAACTCACCAAAAAGTTAGTTAAAAGAGGAGTTACCGAATTGGTTACACCGGGGGTTTCGATCAATGACAAAGTATTAGAAGTTAAAGAGAATAACTTTTTGGGTGCCATCCATTTCCATGACAAAAAAATGGGTGCCGCCTTTGTTGATATTTCTACCGGAGAGTTTTATCTGGCTGAAGGAGATGTGGAGTATGTCGATAAATTACTGCAAAATTTTAATCCCTCTGAGATTGTAATCCTCAAAAATAAAGTTCCCATGTTCAAAGAACATTTTGGGGATAAAATTTTACTGACCACTTTCGAGGATTGGGTTTTCACCACCGACTATGCTTATGATCTTCTAATCAAACATTTTCAAACCAATACTTTAAAAGGTTTTGGGGTCGAAGATATGAGCTATGGAATCATTGCAGCGGGTGCGGCTTTACACTATCTCCATCAAACTCAGAATCATAAGATTCAGCATATCAATAAGTTGACTCGTTTTGAGGAGGAACACTATGTTTGGCTAGACCAATTTACGATTCGGAATCTGGAATTAATCTACTCCCACAATGAAAACGCAGTTACTCTTTTGCAAATCCTGGACAAAACCGAAACCCCAATGGGTTCGCGGATGTTGAGGAAATGGATGGTGCTGCCCTTGAAAGAACGGGTAATGATTGAAGAGCGTCTCGCCATTGTGAAGTATTTCACTGAACAGAGGGAAGTCGCCGACCAGATGACGCAGATGCTGAAACAAATCGGAGATCTGGAAAGACTAGTAGCTAAAATTGCGACTTCGAAAATCAACCCCCGGGAACTACTCCAGCTGGCAAGATCGCTCCGTGCTGTTGAAGCGATTAAAAAACAGGCGCAACATATTGAACACAGTGAACTGTTACGAATTTTGGAACAACTGAATCCTCTTGTTTCATTGTCTCAAAAACTTGAAAATGAGATTTTGGATGATCCGCCAGTAATGCTTAATAAAGGTCGTGTTTTTAAAAAAGGGGTTGACCCTGAACTGGATGAGTTGAGCAGCTTAGCTATAAACAGCAAAACGATATTGGCGGATATTCAACACCGGGAAGCGATTAAAACCGGAATCACCAGTTTGAAAATCGGGTTTAATAATGTTTTCGGCTACTATCTGGAAGTAACTAATACGCATAAAAACAGAGTTCCTGAAGATTGGATAAGAAAACAGACTCTGACCAATGCGGAGCGCTATATCACCGAAGAACTGAAAGAATTAGAGACTAAGATATTAGGTGCAGAAGAGAAAATTTTAGCCATTGAAGCTCGCTTATTTAATGAGTTGGTTATCGGATTACTCGAATATATTTCTACTATTCAACTCAACGCCCGTCTGATTGCCAAATTGGATATCTTACTCTGTTTCGCCTCCGTATCGATAGAAAACAACTACACAAAACCTATTTTCGAAGAGGGAACGGCTATCCGGATCAAAAATGGCAGACACCCCGTGATTGAAAAACATCTTCCTTTCGGGGAAAAATATATTGCCAACGACCTCTACCTCGACAATGAGAATCAGCAGATTATCATCATTACCGGTCCCAATATGTCGGGAAAATCGGCACTGTTACGCCAAACCGCACTGATTGTTTTGATGGCGCAGATGGGCTGTTTTGTGCCTGCTGAAGCGGCAAATCTCTCCATTATCGACAAGATTTTTACCCGTGTAGGAGCGTCCGACAATATCAGTACCGGAGAATCAACTTTTATGGTTGAAATGAATGAAACTGCGAGTATTCTGAACAATATTTCCAATCAAAGTTTGATCCTTTTGGATGAGATTGGACGCGGAACCAGTACTTACGACGGAGTTTCCATTGCCTGGTCCATCGCGGAATATCTGCATGAACATAAAAAGCATAGAGCAAAAGTTCTCTTCGCAACCCACTACCACGAACTCAACAACATGGCTGAGCAGTTCGAGAGAATCAAAAACTACCATGTCAGCGTGAAAGAGATCAACAATAAGATTTTGTTCCTCAGAAAATTGGAACCGGGCGGCAGTGAACACAGTTTTGGAATCCATGTGGCAAGAATGGCGGGAATGCCGGCGCAGGTACTTTACAGAGCAGAAAAAATTCTCGAAAGTCTGGAAAGTACCCGGGATCAGTCTCAAAAAATAGCTGAAGCAACCCCTAAAGATCCGGGTTATCAGCTCAGTTTTATAGCTTTGGACGATCCTTTGCTGCTGGACATCAAAGATCAAATTATTGGTATAGATATTGAAACCCTCACTCCCGTTGAGGCACTCATGAAGCTCAACGATATTAAAAATTTACTCACCAAAAAGAAAAAATAGGCTTACATTATGTATCTCTCACTATTTCTTAAGGGTCTTCTGTTAGGATTTTGTATTGCTGCGCCTGTCGGTCCGGTCGGTATTCTCTGCATTAATCGTACATTGAACAAGGGCTACATTTCCGGACTGGTTACAGGATTAGGGGCTACCACAGCAGACCTCCTGTTTGGACTGATTGTTGTGCTGGGACTCAACTTTGTTTCCGATTTTTTAATTGACTACGAAACCTGGTTTCACTTTTTTGGGTTTCTATTCCTGGTTATGGTTGGAGTTCAGATTATGCGTAAGAAAAAACGTACAGTCGAACCCGCACTTCAGGAAAATGGCAATTTATTGAGAGATTATGTGAGCTCCTTTATCCTCACTCTTTCCAATCCTTTGACCATCATTTTCTTTATTGCGGTATTCGCTTTTGTAGGCATCAGCGATGTGAAACCGCTTGGAGCCGTAGTTCTGCTTTTCAGTATTTTGCTGGGGTCGGGTGGCTGGTGGCTGCTCTTATGCGGCATTGCGCACAAATACAAAACCAAACTGGGCGAAAAAATGTTAGCTAAAGTGGACCTGATTTCCGGTCTAGCTATTGTGGCTTTTGCTTTATTTGTCGGCATTAAGTGGGCTTTGGGGGTAATTTGATTTTTTTATTCTCTTTTTTTTAAAAAAGAAAAAAAGGGGGGACAGGAAGGGTGTAGTTCATAAAAAAAGTGTTACTTTGCATTTTATTTCATCACTTTATGAAAAAGTCTCTTTTAATTTTATGGGTTTCTTTCATTTTGATCCCTCTGTCGGGCCAAATTCCGGATCAATACTACAGCAGTGCCGCGAATAAGAAAGGATATGCACTGCGGGTTGCCCTTCACCATATCATCAAAGATCACGAAGCGTTAACTTACTCCGAATTATGGAACGCATTTCCATCCACCGATCGCAAACCGAATGGAAAAGTTTGGGATCCCTATTCC
>JAKPTX010000268.1 GCA_029570835.1 Bacteroidota bacterium | reverse complement strand
CATCTGATAATCAATAAGATAGAGAACATGAATCAAGAGACACACAGAGCAGGATTTGTAAATATTATCGGCAATCCCAACGTTGGGAAAAGCACATTGATGAACCTTTTGGTGGGTGAACGATTGTCGATTATCACCAATAAAGCGCAAACTACGCGACATCGGATTCGGGGTATCGTCAACGGAGAGGATTATCAGATTGTCTATTCCGATCTTCCCGGAATCCTTGATCCGGCGTATAAAATGCAGGAAATGATGATGCACAACATCCATGTTGCCCTCACGGATGCCGACCTCATTTTGCTGATGGTTGAAGTAGGTGAAACCCGGTTCAATGAAGAGATTATGGCTCAACTGCAAGAGTGCAAAATACCCAAAATATTGATTATCAATAAAGTCGATAAAAGTACACCGGAAGCCGTAAAAGAGACGGAGAAATATTGGACCAACCTTTTCCCGGGTATTGAGTCGATTGCGCTCTCCGCTTTACATCAAATCGGAATAGAATGGTTGCAGGAAAGGATTGTCCAACAGCTGCCCGTTTCTCCTCCCTTTTTCCCAAAAGATCAGCTCACCGACAAACCGGTTCGTTTTTTTATCAGCGAGATCATCAGAGAAAAGATTTTGTTGTTGTACAAAAAGGAGATTCCCTACAGTGTTGAGGTGGTTGTAGAAAGCTACAAAGAAGCGGATCATATCGTACAAATCAGCGCCATGCTGTACTGCGAGCGGGACACCCAAAAGGGAATTCTGATTGGTAGCAAAGGCTCTGCCATCAAACAATTGGGCATTGAATCCCGAAAAGCGATCGAAGAATTTATCGAAAAGCAGGTCTATCTCGACCTTTCCGTCAAAGTACTCAAAGACTGGCGCAACCAAGACCTGATGATGAAGCGGTTTGGATACCAAGAGCAATAATGAAGGCGGAAGGCGGAAGACGGAAGGCGGAATTCAATTACGAATTACGAATTACGGATCCGCTTGATTTTCAATTTCTTACTTCTTATTTCTTTTTTCTTACTTTTTATTTAAAAAAAATAATTAGGGGGCAGAAAAAATACTCCTCTTTAGTAATATCTTTTCCCCACTCGGTGATATTATTCCTTATGGAAAAATAGTGACCCAGAAGGGGTGACATTATAATAAATTTGGGCTAAAGCCCTGGGTTATCGGGGGATTCATTCAATCCACGCCCTAAAGAGACGTGGCAATTGATATAATTGATTTACAATGTGTTACAATTTTAAAACCCTAACTCCGCCATATTTCACGTCTATTTAAAAAAAAATGTGATATAACGTCTGTTATGTCATTTTTTTTTATTACTTTTGTGCAACCTAATTAAGTTGTTTATGTATTTACCAGAATGGGCTCAAAAATTCAAAGAGCC
>JAKPTX010000238.1 GCA_029570835.1 Bacteroidota bacterium | reverse complement strand
CTTCTGTACCAGCGCATAAACAAAGATATTGCGTTGTAGTAAGTAGCGCGTTAGTTCTTGTCCAATAAATCCGTTAGCTCCAGCAACAATAACTCTTTTCATAAACTAGAGGGCTAAATATTGCTCAATCTGATCTCGCATCAATTGAGTTACATCTTCTCCAAGATGTTGTTTTTTATACCATTCAATACTCCATTGAATAGCTTGTTGTGAGTTCAATTTGGGTATCCAGGATAACTCTTTTCTTGCCTTATCTATTGACAGAGTGAGCAATCCTGCTTCATGCAGTTGTCCCGAATTGCTCTGAACCTGATAAGTTCCTCCACCCCATGCTGCCAATGCCAGTTGAGTCATCTTTTCCACACTGATCATATCCTCAGGAAAAGGTCCGAAATTGAAAGCACCACTATATTTATGCGGTATTTGTTTCAATTTGGTTCCCAACAAAAGATAGCCTACAAGAGGTTCCAACACATGTTGCCAAGGCCTCACTGCATTCGGATTGCGTAAAGTCACAGTCTGATTCTCATAAAAAGCTCTAACAATATCGGGGACCAACCGATCTGAAGCCCAATCTCCTCCACCAATTACATTCCCTGCTCTACAGGATGCAATCCCAATCAGATTTTCTTTGTTTTCAACAGAAAAAAAAGATTTTCGATAGGATTCGATTATCAATTCCGATACAGCTTTGCTGGTACTGTATGGATCATGTCCCCCTAATCGATCTGTTTCTACAAAAGGAGTTCCCGACTCCGGATTCTCGTACACTTTATCTGTTGTGATCAAAACTACGGTGGTAGGTTTTCCCAGTTTTCTGACTGCCTCCAGGAGATACACTGTTCCCATCCCATTCACCTCAAAAGTTTCCACCGGAACATGGTAGGACCTTCTTACCAATGGCTGTGCTGCCATATGAAAAATAAAATCGGGACAAAATTTCTCTATAACCTGTTGTAATCTATCAGCATCACGAATATCTGCAATAATGGATTTACACTTCTGATCCCCCTCCATCAAATTGAAAAGAGATGGTGTTGTATCAGGTTCCAATGCATAGCCTATTACGTCAGCTCCCAAGTAATCTAACAAACCCAATAACCAAGATCCTTTGAAACCGGTATGCCCTGTAATCAATACTCGTGCGTTTTTGTATATTGAAAAATCCATGTTTTACAATCTTTTTACCAAATTTTCCAAGGTGCTTCACCGCTATTCCAAAGTTGTTCTAAGTTTTGTTTATCTCGTTGAGTATCCATGCAGTGCCAAAACCCTTGATGATGATAACCTTTGAGTTCACCCTCAACAGCCAGCCGTTCCAAAGCATCTTTCTCTAAAATCGTAGCATCATTTGTCAAATAATCAAATATAGCCGGTTCAAACACCATAAATCCACCATTAATAATTCCTCCATCTACACTCGATTTTTCACGAAATGAATGAATCGTTCCCTCCTGATCAATTTCAATAATACCAAAACGTTGTCCGGGATTAACCGTAGTTATGGTAGCTATTTTACCCTGTTCTTGATGAAATTGCACTAATTTTTGAATATCAACATTAGCCACTCCATCTCCATAAGTTAATAAAAAGGTTTCATCACCTATATACTTCTGAACTCTTTTTACACGACCTCCTGTCATGGTGTCCAAACCTGTATTGACTATAGTTACCTTCCAGGGTTCAACAGTACGTTTGTTTAAAATAGTCATCTTATTATCCACCATGAAGTCAAAAGTAACATCACTACTATGCAGATAATAATCCGCAAACCACTCTTTAATAATCGATTGTTTATAACCGCTACAGATGATAAAATCATTAAATCCATAATGAGAATAAACCTTCATAATATGCCAAAGAATAGGCATATCACCAATTTCAATCATTGGTTTAGGTTTTAAGTGACTCTCTTCACTAATTCGGGTTCCGTATCCTCCCGCTAAAATAACAACTTTCATAAACTATAGTTTGATCGTGCAAAGGTACAAATTTTTAAACTACAAAAACACTCCTAATTATTTTAACCCTGTTTACATTCAAATAACAACATCCCACCCGCCTGATAGGGTGTAATTTGTCCTGTTTGAATCAACGGAATCAGTGATTCTATCTTTTTTTGTACCTTGGGATCAGCATAAAAGCGATCTCTGATACTGTGCTCCACCCACTCATAGAAAAGTTTGATATTCTGTTCATTGCGTTGGATGTAGAAAAACTGATTCTCTTTGGTCAACTGAACATATTGTTCAATCATATCCCATACCCTGTCAATTCCTTCTAAAGTAAAAGATGAACAAACTTCTACGGGAACATCCCAGCCATTACCTAACTTGGGAAACAATCTCAAGGCAGATTGATAGAGCGATTTTGCATGCTGCGCTTGCAAAACATTATCTCCATCCGCTTTGGTAATTGCCAATCCATCTGCCATCTCCATAATTCCCCTTTTAATTCCCTGTAAGTCATCCCCGGCACCGGACAACATCAACAGCAGAAAGAAATCCACCATCGACTTCACCACAGTTTCCGATTGCCCAACACCTACCGTTTCAACAAAAATCACATCAAAACCTGCAGCTTCACATAATATGATGGTTTCCCGGGTCTTGCGGGCAACGCCACCCAAGGTAAGTCCGGAGGGTGAAGGACGAATATAAGCATGAGGATTAACCGATAAGGACTCCATCCGGGTTTTATCTCCCAAAATACTTCCTTTGGAGCGTTCACTGCTCGGATCAATCGCCAAAACAGCCAGTTGATGCCCCTTTTCAGTAATAAGATTGCCTATCGCTTCAATAAAAGTACTTTTACCCGCTCCCGGTACTCCGGTAATGCCGATACGAACGGAGTTTCCGGCATAGGGAAGAGTCTTTTCCAGCAATTCCTGAGCTATTTTGATATGTTCCGGATGCACACTTTCAACCAATGTGATAGCCCGACTCAATATCATTCTATCCTTGTTGAGAATGCCATCCAAATATTGATCCACACTTAACAATGAGGGACGTACTATCCGTTTTTTCTTCAGATAAGGAGATACGGAAGAAGGCTGTTCAATTCCTTCCTGAACATTAAGTGCCGATCTTTTTTTCTTAGAATCCATTGTATATTAATAAGATAGCGTTTTAAAAAAGACAATTTCTGAATCCCACAAAAGTACATAAATATAGGCAAATATTCAATTCTTTTTTTAATAACTTCATCAACTAATCTATGGTTGAATTCTATTCCGAAAACCAACTCGTAATTCGTAATTCGTAATTCGTAATTTTTCCATATCTTTGTTGGTTGTAATGAAACCTATTGAATTTTATGAAATACGCTGATTATAAGGGACTTAATCTTCCTAAGATTGAAGAAGAGATGTTGAAATATTGGGAAAAACATCAAATTTTCCAAAAAAGTTTGGAGTTACGTGAAGGGAATGAACAGTTTGTATTCTACGAAGGACCCCCTTCTGCGAATGGAACTCCCGGTATTCACCACGTTATGGGTCGGGCTATTAAAGACCTCTTTTGCAGATATCAAACCCTCAAAGGAAAATATGTGGGTCGTAAAGGAGGATGGGATACTCACGGGTTACCCATTGAGCTGGGTGTAGAACAAACTTTGGGAATTACCAAAGAGGATATTGGCACTAAAATCAGTGTTGAAGAATACAACAAAGCTTGTCGGAAAGAGGTGATGAAATTTAAAGATCAGTGGGATGATATCACCATAAAAATGGGCTATTGGGTGGACCTGGATGATCCTTATATCACTTTCGACAACAAATATATTGAGTCTGTTTGGTACCTTTTATCAGAATTGTATAAAAAAGGGTTGCTTTATAAAGGCTACACCATTCAGCCCTATTCCCCCGCTGCCGGTACCGGTTTAAGCTCTCATGAGCTCAATCTGCCCGGTTGCTACAAGGATGTAAAAGATACTACCGTCGTTGCTCAGTTTAAAATAAAAACGACTCAGAAGATCAAAGAGTGTCCCTGGGGATTCCCCGGTGAAGCCAATATTCCGGATAACCTCTACATTTTGGCATGGACAACTACACCCTGGACATTACCATCCAACACGGCTTTGGCTGTGGGCGAAAAGATTGAATATCTTTTGGTTGATACTTTTAACCCCTACTCCGGAGATCCTATCAAGGTGATTTTGGCTAAAAACTTACTCCATACTTATTTCCCTGAGAAAAACAGTGAATTGTCAATGGAGGATTATAAGCCCGGAGATAAGAATATCCCCTACCGTGTATTAGCTGAAACGACCGGAAAAAAACTGGAAGGCTTGGAATATGAGCAATTAATGCCTTATGTATATCCCGGTGACAATGCTTTCAGAGTGATCATTGGTGATTACGTAACCACTAGCGATGGAACGGGAATCGTCCACATTGCGCCTACCTTTGGTGCAGACGATAAGCGGGTGGCTCAAGAGGCGGGAATCCCCCCCTTAATTTTAATTGATAAAGAAGGAAACAGCCATCCCATGGTCGATAAAACCGGAAAATATTTCGAAATCGATCAGTTAGACCCACAATTTGTGAAAGATTGTGTCAATGTGGAACTCTACAAAACGGTAACCGGAAGATATGTGAAACCGGAGTATGAAAGAGGGACTTCAAATGAGGAGGAATCTTTGGATCTCTATCTGGCTTTATGGTTAAAAATGGAGGGCAAAGCGTTCAAAATTGAAAAATATGTGCACAATTATCCGCACTGCTGGAGAACCGATATGCCTATTTTATACTACCCTCT
>JAKPTX010000227.1 GCA_029570835.1 Bacteroidota bacterium | reverse complement strand
GTTGTGTTTTGGGCTAAAGTCGACTTCAATTTGATTCCGATTTTACGTTGAGTATCAAAATGGTACGCATAGTGGAAAAATGCTATGTAGGAGGTTGATTTAAGTTTTTTATTGGTGGCAATGTTATCTTGAGTTTTTAACCTGGGAACTATTTGTTTATAATCGATACCCAAACCGGTATAGATTTCATGAATTAGTCTGTCATCCTTTTTTTTCTGATAATCAATGATATATTGTAATCCCATACCCGGTATAGCACTATTTCTAAGATATTCAGTTGATCTACCCGTAACTGCCAATCCCGCACTTTGCTGATCTCTTTGAGCGTACAAATAACCCATGACATAGTTGTTTTTTGCTATTTTTTGGGTTAGTCGGAACTGTGGTGCTCTGCCAAAAGGTTGAAAAGGAGCTCCGGTATTTCCCGAAACAGTGGATGGGAACATTCTTTCGGTAAATAGCGGATGCCAGGTTTGTCCAATAACTAACTCCGTATTTTGCCAGTTCATTTTAATCAAAGAGTGTCGCAGAGCAAATCCATTTAAGTCGTTGTTGGAAACCCCCATAAACCAACCCTCAATCATACCGGAAAGTTTGGCACCGAAAAGATCCGGAGCGTTGATTTTTAGGGTTAAACGTGTGTTCATTGCAATAAAGTTAAAACTTGTTCGATCATTAAGATCAACCCAATTAGCGTCAAGATCTACATTGGAGGGGTAAAGAAAAGTACCCCCATCACTACCTTCAACCGCCTTACGGGTGTCCCAAAATGCATCGGTTGAAATTAAACCGCTCCATCGCAATATCCATTGGTTTTGATCAGAATGATTTAGGTTTTCAACAGTTGTTATTTTTGATGCAGAGAAGTTGGTATCTCTGACAATAGGATTACTCCCGGCTAATAGAGTTATTGAGCACAGTAATACGAGCAATGAAATTTTTTTCATAAAATTGGTTATTCTTCGGTTGGAACTCTTTTTTTCCTATGATAAAGATAAATAGATACAAAAATATTGAATAAAACTCCGTATAAAATGATTGAAAGGGAGTAGTATAATGAAGCTGAAAGAGAGTTAGTAAGTTTTGGAATATTCTCTTTTTCTGTTTCAAAACGCACTGTTAATGGAGAAAATGATTTTCCCTCTTCCGGAATGGCTGCAATAATAGAATGAATATAAGGAGCAACCGTGTCATCCTTAGAAATTTGAGGAATGTAAATGTTGAGTATGGAGATCCAATTTTGATGAACATAATCATCAAAAGTTCCTAAAGTAATAACTTGAGAAGTGTCGGTAGGGTGAGTGATCTGGTATTGATGCAGCTTGGTTATCTCATCGAGATATTTTTTTAACACTTCTTTTCCCGAAGAATCAATGACACCTTCTTCAACAAGATGGTTTTGTTTTTGATCTATAAACTCTTTTTCTGAAATGAGATACTGATCCATGAGAAGAGTGGTTATGGAGTCTTTCTTTAAATTTTCCTTGTATCGTTCGATATTTTTTTGATTAATGACCTCCATCTGTTCGGGTGCAATCCATCCATATTGAACATTGAGGTAGATGAAAACTACAAAAAAACTGATAAAAATTAAAAGTAATCCACGGGAAAATGATTGAATAAAGGTTATTTCATTGTTAAAGCAATCTGACTTTATTTCCTTAAGCCCTAAATAGAGTAGTCCGACATATATGAGCATATTGAAAAGATCAATAACCGGACCAAAGGAGTAAAAATCAAATCCATCAGAGAATAGTTTAGCTAATTGAAGCACCGACAGTCCTACCCCTAACAGGAGTCCCCATTTGAATATGATTTTGGTTTGTTTATTCATACATTGTAGGTTTTATTTGTCAAGAATGAATCTTATTTATCAATTTGCAAAAATAGATTATTTTTTCGGAATCGCTCAGGAGAACATAGTGTAAAAGCCATGTCTACACCTTTTATCGAATAAAGTTGGTACCAATCTTTTTTACTCTTTCCGGAGCCGGGAACTGCTCTTTCCCGTGTTCAATCAGTTTTAGAGTCCAACAAAAGTTTTGCGCTAATACAGCTAATGTTTGGATTCCCTCGTGATCTTTTAGCACTTCTCCCGGTTTGCTTCCGTAAACTACATTCCAGTAATTAGATCCGGGAATAATCATTTCAGAGTAGAGTAGGTAGTTGTTCAGATCTAAAAATGCATTGATTCCTCCGACACGTCTCACCACTACTAGGGCTGCTCCTACTTTGTGTCGGAACAGATTTCCATTGGACCCCGATACATAGAATAAACGATCTAAAAAGGATTTAAAAGTACCATTAATAGAGGCATAATAAACAGGTGAGGCGAGAATGATTCCATCTGCTTCTTTTACTTTTTGAATTATCTCATTCACAGGATCTTTGTCGAAAATACAACGTTCATTTTTGTTGGTTCGACAGGCGCCACATGCCATACAGCCTTGAATAGTGCTGCTTCCTATTTGGAGAATTTCCAATTCAACTCCATT
Organism: Bacteroidota bacterium; assembly: GCA_029570835.1. Lineage (GTDB taxonomy): Bacteria > Bacteroidota > Bacteroidia > Bacteroidales > WCHB1-69 > UBA5429. Next base: position 47,160 of record JAKPTX010000227.1, on the reverse strand, counting down.
TTCTTCAAATATGGGTTGTATAGACTGAAGTGCGGTGAATGTGTTTCCCCCCTTTTTTGGAGATCCATTAAAAGCAATAACTTTCATTTTTTTCATATCTATATCAATTGAGTTTAATTTGAGGTTTTTTTATTGCGGAACTACAACAAGTTGTGAGTTTTCAAACCCAATCACTTTGACTTGGGTTTCTCTTTCAATAATTCCTCGTTTGGCTACCGCATCATATTGAATGCCGTCAATTTCAATTTTGCCTGCCGGTCTTAAAATAGTAACACTGATTCCTTCTTTCCCTACTAGTTGATGCCACTGGACATTCTGAGAGAGGTATCCTTCCTCTTTGAGCATTTCTGTATTGAGTGCGATTGTGCCAAAGGGAGTACGTGCCAGGATCAGTTTTTTCCCCAGCCAAATAGATAGCCCGAAGCCGGCAGCAAGTGCAACCACTACAATCATGATGGATTGAAATATGGTTGAGGGTGGAGTAAATTGAAAGTTAAACTTGATGTTGAAGATCATGGCGAGAACTAGTGAGACGACCATGAGAACAATCCCGGAAATTCCTACAATACCAAATCCGGGAATCACAAATATCTCTACAAGCAGGAGAATCAATCCAATGACAAAGAGCAGGATCTCCCAGTGGGCAGCTAGTCCATTAATATAGTGAGGTGCAAAGAAGAGTAAGGCTGCAATGATAGCAACAATCAGAGGGAATCCTACACCCGGTGTTTGCAGTTCAAAATAGATTCCCCCAATGATAGCCATAATTAAAAGACCACTGACAATCGGATTAATCAGAAAGAGTGTAAAACGATCTATCCATGAGAGTTCTTGTTCTACAAACTGATAATCAGTGATGTTATTGATTTTCATAACTTCCTCACGGGAATTCACCTCTCCTTCACAAAAACCGTGAATTATTGCTTCAGATGTGGTAAAAGTGAGTACTTTATTGGAGTCTATAATCCCCTCAATGTATACATCGGGGTCAACCATAGCTTGCGCAATATCAGGATCTCTACCTTTTTTTTCAGCAGTAGATCTCATCAATGATCTCATGTAAGATTGGTATTTATCGGGTAAAACCGTCCCCTCTTGATCAACAACGGAAGCAGCACCGATAGAAGCTCCGGGAGCCATATAGATACTGTCACAAGCAATGGATATCAATGCGCCTGCGGAGGCCGCATTCACATCAATGAAAACATAGACAGGGATCTCGCTTTTCATTAGCAGAGTCCTGATTTGATCAGCCGCTTCCAACTCCCCACCAAATGTATTCAAACGTAAAAGAATGAGATTTGTATTCTGTTCTTTGGCATCATCAAGTGCCAGTTGAGTTCGTTTTAGGGCGGGTTTAGCTATCACATCATCAATTTCATAATAGTAAACCTTTTGATGAGTTTGTGCTATTGTACTGACTGTAAACAATAAATAGGTCAATAAGGCAATAATTCTTTTCATCTTTTTAATATAAGTTCAAAGTACAAAGTTATAAAAAAATATCATAGGTTTGCCAACCATTTTTTCACAAAAAAAGGGAACTCAAATGAGCTCCCTTTTTTATCTTTATCATTTGGAAAAATTATCTAACATTTAATTTTTGTGTATGAACTTCTCCATCTATGACAACTTTAACAAGATAGATACCGGAGGCAAACTGAGTTGCATCCAAAGTAATACTGTTCATACCTTGAGAAAGTCTGTTTTGACCCATAACATGGATTAACTGTCCGTACATATTGTACACAGATAAATCCACATTAGCATCGTTTATCAAACTGATGTTAATAGTGGTATTTCCTTCAGTTGGATTGGGGTAAATAGTAACTTCATTATTGATTGCAACATCTTCAACACCTGCAACTTGATCAACATTGATCATGTAACGTGCCATAGATCCGAATTTACCATTGTCTGTGAGTAAGATTACACCATCATGTCTGATTAATTGGAACCCACCGGCACCATAACCGGCATTGATTCCATCTCCATAAGAGTCATAAACTTCTAATCTGTAGCAACCAATTACGTCCGGATAAACATCAAAATATCGTGTAGTTGTTCCATTAGAGGTAAGATTAGCGAAAGGCCCCCCCTGAAGTAAAATGGTACCATCTGGTCTGAAAAATTTAAAAGTTGTTTCAGCAGCATATCGGTCTGTAACCAATTTAAAAGCCATATAACCACCTCCATTTTCAACTACCTTTTTGTTTACTGTTAAACTCGCAGGTGTGCCGGTAAATGCAGTTCCATTTACTTCAGATATAGAGACTTGAATGGCTTGATTTTGATTTATCGCGACATTCAGCTCAGGAAGAATGATGGTATCACTTGTCATTGAAGAAATAGTTCTGGCATCCCACAAATAGGTTTGAGTTGTACCTCCGGCAACAGAATATTCAATTTCTAAAGAAGTGATAGGGTCACTTCCAACATTTTTAACAGTAGCACATGCAATTAAACTGCCATCACAGGTGAGGTTATAAGTAACTGTAAGGGCATCAACTCTTGGGTTGATAGCAGGTTGGTTGGTATGGGTGATATTGGCTCTTGAACCGCTCAAAATCTCTTGTTTTCCCTCAGCAACAAAAACGAGTACTTCAATATCTTCCATTTTTAGGTTGACATTATTGATGTGATCAGGGAGGGTGTAGGTATAAGTTTTAGTGAAGAAAGAACCGGTTGTGGTTTGATGAATAGTATCTCCCCATTGTCCGGTAATCAAATGACGTAGCATGTGCATGTGCTTGTACTGATTACCAACCATCATGGTAGGATTAAATGAGGAACCTCCTTGTTGTGGACCTAAAATATCATTTTGCAAAAGAGCAACATTCAACATGTTGGTGCTGTTTGTTGCATTACCGGTGTAATAAGCTTCTACAACAATAGTCAATTCTCTGGTAGCCCAATCCATGGTGCCAACTGCTGCTACGTTAACAGGTGAAGGAGTTCCCAAAATAATATTAGATTTTGAAACCCACTCTCCTCTTCCTAATGCAGTATTAGATCCGGAGAAAACGTGTCGGTTAATAGTTCCGGAAGGATATCCCGTTAATCCGGTTTGATTGGCTAAGGCATCACCCCACTGAGTTTTATAATTGGGAGTACCGTTTGCGAAGGAACCTTGGTGGATGTTAATGGCAAAAAGGCGGTCAGGATTGGCTGCCATTAATTCTTGAGCAATTTTATGTCCATCAGGACAATATGGACAATTCATACCTGTGTATTCTTCGAGAATAACATTTTTATTAGCAGGTGTTGTAGAAACAAAGGTTTGTGAATACGCAAAAAACGCAACAGAAACAAGTGCTAAAATTAATAAAATCTTTTTCATAAATTAACAAAATTGGTTTTTAAATCTAATCTAAAATTATAAGGATTAAGAATCGGCGCAAAAGTAAATAAAAATTTGATAATAAAAGTTAATAAAATGAAATAAATCACAAAAAGATAAGACATTATTTTTTACTTTGTGACCAATATGAAAATTTTTTTTCATAATTTTGCAGATTGTAAAATTTAATAAATAGGTAAAATGAAAAAAATAATTAGTACACCTAACGCTCCTCAAGCTATTGGACCCTATAGCCAGGCTATTGAAATGAATGGAACTTTATACATATCAGGTCAAATACCTGTTGATCCGACTACAGGCAAAATTGTCGAAGGAGGTATAGTAGAGCAAACCGAACAGGTTATGCGAAATATTGCTGCGATTCTTGAAGCTGCTGGTTATACATTTCAGGATGTGGTAAAATCAACATGTTTACTTAGTGATATAGCTAACTTTAAAGCTATGAATGAAGTGTATGGGAACTATTATAAAGAAAATTCACCGGCTAGAGCTGCGTTTGCCGTGAAAGATTTGCCAGCGGGAGCTTTGGTTGAAATCGAAACCATTGCAATGAAATAGTATTGAGTTACTAATCTACTTTAGAAATAAAAAATAAGGGGGGGAAGGAAGTTTTTTTTACATAATAACTTTCTTTCCTAATGAAAAAAATCGTATCTTTGTAGGTTCATTCATTGAATGATAAAGTAACTGAAAGAGAATACGTTAATTATATCAACAACTAAACAAAAACATGGAAGAAGGAGAAAAAATTATTCAGGTAAATATCGAGGATCAGATGAAGTCAGCTTATATTGACTACTCTATGTCGGTAATTGTGTCTCGTGCTTTACCTGATGTTCGTGATGGATTGAAACCGGTACACAGAAGAATACTATATGCAATGTGGGATCTGGGTATAACTTCAGGAAAACCACACAAAAAATCTGCAAGAATTGTCGGGGATGTATTAGGAAAGTATCACCCTCATGGGGATACTGCCGTTTATGACTCAATGGTGAGAATGGCACAACATTGGTCGTTGAGATATCCTTTTATTGACGGACAGGGAAACTTTGGTTCCGTCGATGGGGATAGTCCGGCGGCTATGCGTTATACTGAAGCAAGAATGAGAAAGATTGCGGAAGAGATGTTGGTGGATATTGAGAAGGAAACAGTAGATTTTTCCAATAACTTTGATGATTCATTGCAAGAACCTACAGTATTACCTTCAAAAATACCTAGTCTTTTGATTAATGGTTCGTCAGGAATTGCAGTGGGGATGGCTACTAATATGCCTCCTCATAATCTTTCGGAAGTGTGTGATGGAATTGTTGCTTATGTGGATAACCAGGATATTACTATCCCTGAATTGATGGAGTATGTTAAAGCACCAGATTTTCCAACCTCCTGTGTAATTTATGGCTATGACGGAGTACGGGAAGCCTTTGAAACGGGTAGAGGCAGAGTTGTGATGAGAGGTGATGCTACTATTGATGAAGATTCTAACAGAACAACGATTACAGTTACAACATTGCCCTATCTTACTAATCCCTCTGACATGATTAGAAGGACAGTGGAGTTGATCAGAGAGGATAAAATTGATGGTATTTCCAATATTGAAAATCTATCTAGTGATAAGAATGGTACTAAAATTATCTATGAATTAAAAAAGGATGCAGTACCCAATGTGGTATTGAATAAATTGTACCAATATACTGCACTTCAATCCTCATTTAGTGTTAATAATATTGCTTTAGTTGGCGGGAGACCTGTTTCCTTGAATTTGAAGGATTTGATAGCAGAGTTTGTGAAACACAGAATGGAAGTGGTGATCCGGAGATCACAATTTGAACTACGAAAAGCGAAAGAAAGAGCGCATATTCTTGAAGGGTTATTGAAAGCATTGGATATCATCGACGAAATTATTGCCCTAATTAGAGCTTCCAAGACTGTTGCAGATGCTGTACAGGAATTAATGGCAAAGTATGATTTCAGTGAAAAACAGGCATCGGCTATAGTTGAAATGAGATTGAGACAGCTCGTAGGATTGGAAAGAGATAGACTACAAGCTGAATATGATGAGTTGATCAAAAAAATCACATACCTTGAGCAAGTGTTGTCAGATGAACAGTTGAGAAAAGAGATCATTAAAGAGGAAACATTGGAGATGAAACTCAAGTACGGAGATGAAAGAAAATCCAGAATTGAATACTCCGCTTCAGATTTTAGAATTGAAGATACTATTGCTGACGATGAGGTGGTGATCACAATTTCTCATTTAGGATATATCAAGAGAACGTTGCTTTCAGAGTATAGGGTGCAACATAGAGGAGGTAAAGGATCTAAAGCATCAGCCTCTCGTGATGAAGATTTTATAGAACATCTTTATATTGCAACAAATCATAACTACCTTCTTTTCTTTACGGAAAAAGGAAAATGTTTCTGGTTAAGAGTCTTTGAGATTCCGGAAGGAAGCAAAACATCAAAGGGTAGAGCGATTCAAAATTTAATTAATATAGAGTCTGATGATAAGATTAGGGCGGTCATCAATGTTGATAATTTGTCTGATACGGACTATATTAACAATAACTACATTATCTTATGCTCAGAAAAAGGAATCATTAAAAAGACATCCTTAGAAGCTTATTCCAGACCAAGACAAAATGGAATCATTGCTATTACTATTAAAGATGATGATCATTTGTTGGAGGCTAAATTGACTAATGGAAATAGTGAAATTATGATGGCCATCCATTCCGGTAAAGCCATCAGATTTAGTGAAAAAACCGTTAGACCAATGGGAAGAAATGCTATGGGAGTGAAAGGAATAACTTTGGGGCATCCTGACGACTATGTAGTTGGAATGATTTGTGTTGATAATGATCAGTATGATATTTTGGTTGTTTCAGAGAATGGTTATGGTAAAAGATCTCCATTGGAAGATTATAGAGCTACCAATAGGGGAGGGAAGGGTGTCAAAACAATCAGCATTACTGAGAAAACAGGCGGCTTAATAGCAATTAAGAATGTTACTGATGAGGATGACTTAATGATTATTAATCGTTCCGGTATTGCTATTCGTCTCCATGTTGATCAGTTAAGAGTCATGGGTAGAGCTACTCAAGGAGTTAAATTAATCAATCTGAATGAGGAGGATATCATAGCTGCTGTATCACAAGTTCCAAGAGAAGATGATGAAGATGAAGAGGAAAATGGTACAATAACGGATGCAACTGAAAATATGGATTCGGTTGAAAATACAGAGAACGATGAAACCGATTCAAATTCAGAAAATGAATAAAACACTAAAATTATGAGGAATAAATTAGTCATTCTTTCTTTATTTATTTTTTCTTTGTGTACAACAATGGCGCAAAAGCCGTCATTGAACAGAGCTTATAATGCTTTTGCTAATGGAGATTATTTTGAAGCCAAAGAATTAATAGACATCTGTGTCAATGATCCAAAACTTTCAAAAAAAGCATTGACCTACTTGTATAAAGGGAATATTTATCTTTATCTGGCAAATCATGAGTATGAGAAAAAAAGAGAGGATGAACGCTATTTAATCCGATTTCCTGATGCACCGGTTCAAGCTTATGATGCTTTTATAAAAACTCAATCTATGGATAGGCAGATTGATGCATATAATATTTTGACACCGGATGTGGCACTCCCATCTTTGTATGGATTACTGTACGTATATGGTGTGGACGAGCTAATATCGGAAAGGTTTCAATCGGCAAAAAACGTATTGGAAAAGGCGATCTATTGCTACGAGTTAAAAATACCTGATTTGCCTTTACATGGTGAGTTGTACTTTTATTATGCTTACACATTAGAAAATTTAAAGGATGCCAAAGCACTCTCTTTTTATGAAAAAGCTCTCCATGATGGATCACAAAATCCTAATCTTTTTTTGCGTCTGATGGAGTTATATAAAATTGAAGGTACTCCGGAAAAGAGTGATCAATTGTTCGAAAAAATGAAACAAATCGAAACTCAAGACCCGGCTCTTTACTTGGCTGAAATAGATTACTACTTTTTTAAAAAGGATACTGTAAGAGTAAAAAAAATGCTTAAAGAGGTTCCTGCTTCGATTTATGGAAATCCTGACCTACTGGTTAATGTAGCTAATTTCTACATCCAACTGGAAGAATATGATGATGCAAAGTCTTATTTAATTCGGGCACTCCAGTACGATAAAGAAAATTATATTATACTTTATAACTTGGGTGTTTGTTATTACTATTTATCTGAAAATAAATTCAAAGAGTATAATGAAATGGATTATTCAACCGAAATGGAGGAGATTACCAAAATAAAAAAAGAATCTAAGGATCTTCTTGCAGAGGCTGAATTTTATTTCGAGAAGGTAATCTTGAAAGATCCTGATGATTTAAACGTTTTGAATATTTTAAGGTCTATATATGGGAGGAATGATTCACCCAAGTATGATGACATTGTAAAAAAGATCGAAAGTTTAGAAAATAAATAATATTATTGACAAATATTTGAAAACATGAAAAAATTATTGAGTTTATTTGCCGTGCTAATGTTATTCACTGCTTCACTGTTAGCACAGGATTGTTTGAATGATATTCATTACACAATTGTTAATCAAAATGCTCCAGGAAAGGCTAAAACACAATTCGACAAGAGATGTATGCCCGGAAATGAGGGAAGTGCCAAAGTTTGGTTGATGAAAGCCAACGTCTATGTGAGATACTACCTGTATGAGCAAGATTTGAAAGCAAAAGATCCGAAGTATAAAATTAAGAATCCCGACATTATTCTTGAGGTTGTTGAAGCATTTGCCAAAGCAATTCAAATGGATAAAAATGTAGAACCGATGCGAGGTCTGTTTGGTGCAATGGAAGGACAAAGAGAATGTGCGAGAGATGTTGAGATTTTAGGGGACAAATATTTTGATGAGGAGAACTATGATAAAGCATTGGAAATTTATGAAATAGCTTTGAGATGCTATCGTATTCAAACTGAAAAGAAACCGATAAATGAAGCTGATATTTTCAGAATCAATTATAATCTGTACATTATATACAAGATTAAACAAGATCTGGAGAATTATAAAACTTATTTGATTCGTGCGTACAACTATAAAGAGAATAAAGCTCCTGCAGTTTACCGTGATATGTATTCATATTACCTTTCTGAAAATGATACAGCTAAATGTGGTGATGTGATTAAAAAAGCAAAAAGAATGATAGCTGATACTTTACCTGCATATTATGACATACAATTATTGGAATTGAATTATCTGTATCTCACTAAAGAGGATTCAACTCTCAAGGCAAATGCATTACAAATGCTTCAAAGTCACGCTGTTGACAAGGAAAACGAAGCTAAATTTATTGAATTAATGGAGTACTTAAGTACTGTTGATGCTGATAAAGAGCTAGGTGAGTTTGTTGATCAATATCTGGAAAAATATCCTAATAGTGCTGCTTTTATCACCTATAAGGCAGACCTTTATCAAAAGGAAGCGGCCAATATTGACCTGGAAAGAGAAGAGATAAGAACTTCTAATCGTAGTAATGATGAGAAAATCAAACTACAACAAGAACTGATTGCTAAAAAGGAAGCCGTTTTATTGCAAGCTCACGATTGGTATCAAAAAGCGTATGATTTAAATAAAGAAGATATTCATACGGTTAGACAACTTTATAAACTTAAGATGATGTCCGGTCTACCGGTAGATGACGAATTAAAAGAGAGGTTTAATGCTCTTCTAAGAGGAAATTAACAGGTGTTGCTTGTATAAAAAAATGGCTATTCAAATCAGAATAGCCATTTTTTTGTTAAAGGAAACTAATACTTATGATAGAGGTGCCAATCCTAAAATTTCTCTTGCTTCAGCAGGAGTAGCAATCTCTCTTCCAAATTCTTTAGCTAAACGAACAACTTTTTCTACTAATTCTCCATTAGATTTAGCCAAGACACCTTTAGATAAATAAACATTATCCTCAAATCCAACTCTGACATGTCCACCATCAATGATTGCAGCTACAGCCAGTGGAAATTCAAATCGTCCTATACCGGCTACTGTGTAGGTAGCATCAGCCGGAATACTTTCTCTCAGGAAGATAAAATCTCTTAGTTCCCCGGTAATTCCACCATTTACACCCATTACAAAGTCAAAGTGCATTGGGGATTGGATAAATCCTCTTTTATGCAGTCTGAGAGCCATATCAATCATACTTTTGTCAAAAACCTCTATTTCAGGTTTGATTCCCAATTCAATCATTCGTTTACCAAAATATTTGATGGTGTTTTCTGTATTGATAAAAATCTCATCTCCTCCAAAATTGAGAGTTCCGCAGTCTAAAGTAGCCATTTCCGGTTTCAATTCGGTAGGTTGTAATCTTTCATCATCCGTCATTCCTACTGCACCACCTGTCGAAGGTTGAATAATGATATCCGGAATTTCTTTTTTGATTGCATCAATAGCTTCTTTAAAGCGTCCTTTATCTTGTGTTGGAGTTCCATCATCCCAGCGAACATGCAAGTGGATAATTGAAGCGCCGGCATCATAAGCTGATTTAGCTTCACGAACTAACTCTTCAATAGTATAAGGAACTGCAGGATTGTGCTCTTTTAGTACTTCAGCGCCACAAATTGCGGCAGTAATAATTAATTTTTCCATAGTAATTGTTTTTCTTAATATTAGTGTTGAATTCTTTGATTTTTTTTCGGAACTACGCAAGTTCCGGATGCTCTGCATACAACAATGGGTTCTGCCAGAACATCGGCAGCAGAGTCTGAGATATCAGTTCTGGGAGCGATCACTTTTCTAGCTTCAAAAGTCATTTTTCTAGAACTGTTTCCGGCTGAAACAATCTCACCGGTAGCTTCTATAAAGTCACCGGCAAAAACCGGAACTAAAAATTCTACACTATCGTATGCCACAAAAAGTCCTTCATCACCATCGTGAATAATTAACAGTTCGGTTGCAACGTCACCAAACAGTTGAAGCATTTTTGCTCCATCAACTAAATTTCCACCATAATGCGCATCTTGAGAACTCATGCGTAGTCTAATCATTGATTTTGCCATTTTTATAGATTTAAAGGGTTATTAATTACGTTGAACGATAAAGTCAACAAAGATATTTTGTGTGTGAATTTGTTCCATTGGAATATTTCCGGTTTCAACAATCTCTTCTGCTTCTGCAATCACCAGGTCACAAGCCATGGCTATTAAAGGATTAAAGTTTTGAGTTGTTCCTTTGTGAACTAAATTACCTGATTGGTCTGCAATAGAAGCTCCTACTAATGCAACATCTCCACGAAGAGCAGTTTCTAAAAGATAGGTTTTGCCATCCAATTCAATTTTTTGTTTTCCTTCTTCAACTGCCGTACCAACTCCTGTTGGCGTTAATATTCCTCCTAAACCGGACCCGCCGCATCGAACTTGTTCTGCCAATGTTCCTTGAGGTACAAAAACAACTTCAAGCTCCTTATTGTTTAATTGCTCAATAGTAAGAGGATTGGTTCCAATATGGGAGACGATCACCTTTTTTACTTTTTTTGCAGCTATTAATTTCCCGATTCCCTTATTCGGAAATCCGGTGTCGTTACCAATAATAGTGAAATCTTTTAGATTACTCTCAACTAAAGCATCAATGATATTTTCGGGAGACCCTCCCCCTAGAAAACCACCGATCATTAAAGTCATTCCATCTTTGATTTTACTAATTGCTTCTTGGGGTGTGATAATTTCTTTTTTCATTGTTAAAATATTTGATTTGTTTTTACTATAAAATATATAAATTTTTTATCTATTTTCACATTCATGAATAATATCTTGAAATTGTTCAGCTGTTACTCTGTAAACGGTCCACTCATCTAACGGTATAGCTTTGATTTTATTTTTATAAAAATCTATAGAGGGTTGATTCCAATCCAAACAGATCCATTCCATACGTCCGCAATCTCTTTGAATGGCAATTTCTGCCAGTTTAGCAAAGAAAAGTTTCCCATAACCCTGATGTCTATATTGGGGAATAATGAATAGATCTTCTAAATATAATCCTCTTTTACCTGTAAAAGTAGAGAAGTTATGGAAAAAAAGAGCAAAACCAATAGGCTTATGATCTACTTCACCAATTAAAACTTCAGCACTTTTATATTCAAAGAGAGATTTTTTCAAGATATCCTCTGTTGCTGCAACTTGATCCAAAAGCTTTTCATATTCAGCAATGGAGCGAATAAGATCTAAAATGGTAGGTATATCTTCTATTGTTGCAAATCTGATTTTCATAGGGTTATTTGTAAAAAATCTCTGTTATATTTTCTGAATATGTTTTTGATACGGGAATGATGGGAGTATCAGCAAAATCAAAATCTAAATAGATGCCATCTTTCTCTTTTTTTAAAATCTTTATTTTATCAACATTGATGATATAGGATCGATGGCAACGGGTTAAGGGATAATCTTTAAATTGATCTTCAATATTTTTTAAGCTGTTTCGTAATAAAAAACGGGTGATTTTTCCCTTGTTTTCATAATAAATGTTGACGTAATTGTCAGCTGCTTCAATATAATATAATTTTCCAAATTTAATAGATAGCCTTAGTGTACCTTTTTCATCATGAAAATGGATTAAATTGTGTTTTTCATTCGCAATATTGACGTAGTTTTCTTCGTCAATGTAACGATTCATTTCAATCAATTTGGCAATAGCTGAATTTTTCTCTTGTAGTGCAAAATAAAGCCAAGATACGATGTAAGGAATTAAAAGAGTCAAAAATAGGTAAAGTAGAGTTTGGGGGAAAATATCGAAAAAGTCAATTTTGTTAGTAAAAAAATGGAGAGCAAACAGACTGTAGATGACAGAGAGAACAACAATCTCACCTACTATCCATACCATAAAAGTAGTAAGCGAAAGAGAATTTCTCTTTTTATATTGAAACATGATAATGCGACTTATTGCTAAAATAATAACTCCACTGAATATAAAAAAAATGGACAAAAAGAAGTAGATAGTTTTGTTATTCCCATTATGAGTCCAGGAACTGGAGTTGAAAGGCTTGTATATATTGAAAAAAAGCACAGAAAAAAGAGCAACAAAGATTAAAAAAAGAATTATATTCTTCTTTTTTAATAAATAATCAGGAGCTTTTTGTGACATTTTTAACCTCTTTTTTTAGGATGCGAATATACAAAATATAACGATTGCTTCTGCCAAAAAAATATTTATTTTTTTAATTTCACCCCTGATAGAGTAATTTAACAGCTCAATTCCCGCTTTTAGTCCCAAAAACAAGGTGTAAATCACTTTATTAAAATTATACAAAAAAGTGGTATTACATTTGCATTTTATGATCTAAATCGAAATAACAGTATGAAGATAGAAAGAATTTTTGATATTCTGCACAGATATCAAGAGGTTTACCCCGATCAAACTGTAGCTTTTGGGGGCAAAGTGGGCAAAGAGTGGGTAACTTATTCCCCCCAAGATTATATTGATAAAATAAATAAAGTTAGTTATGCTCTAATTCACTTAGGAATTGAGAAAGGAGACAAAGTAGGAATCATAGCAACTAACAGGCCGGAATGGAATATTCTGGATATGGCTATCATGCAGATAGGAGCTATTACAGTTCCAATCTATCCTACATTAACAGCTTCTGATTATTTGTATATCCTAAATCATGCAGAAGTAACGATGGTTATTTTAGAGGGCGCTGAATTGATGGGAAAGATCTTGTCTATAAGAGAGGAGGCACCTCGATTACAATATCTTTATACTTTTATTGATAGAAAAGAACTTCCTTATTTCGATCAATTAATAGAAATGGGGGAGGAGCACCCTTATGAAGAGGAGTTGAAGCAAAGAAAAGACTCGATTCAAAGTTCAGACTGCTCTACAATAATATACACTTCAGGAACTACCGGAACTCCTAAAGGGGTTATGCTTTCTCATAGCAATATTGTGAATCAATTTTTAAATTTGTATCAGACCCCTGCGCCATGGTCTAAAACAGCATTTAGCTTTTTACCACTTTGTCATGCATATGAAAGGATGTTGGTCTTTTTATATCAATATTTGGGAATGTCTGTATATTACGCACAAAATTTAGGCACTATTGGTGATAATATCAAAGAAGTAAAGCCAACTATGATGTCAGCTGTTCCTAGAATGCTCGATAAAATTTATGACAAAATATACACTTCAGGCAATAATATGCCAACTATTTCAAAAATGATTTTTAGATGGGCACTCAAATTAGCAACACAATATAAAATTCAAGATTATGAAAGAACGTGGTATTATAATATGAAACATAGGATTGCCGATCGTTTGGTATATGCTAAAATTAGAAATAATATTGGGGGAAATTTTGACATAGTGGTCTCCGGAGCAGCGAGTTTGCAACCCCGGATTGCTTCATTTTTTTCTGCTATTGGTATGCCGATTTATGAAGGATATGGATTAACGGAAACATCTCCTGTGATAGCTGTCAGTAACAGAGATCGGGATGGTAGAGCTTCCGGAACAGTAGGAATGCCACTCCCCGGGATAGAAGTTAAGATTGCGGAAAATGGAGAAGTGTGTTGTAGAGGTCACAATGTCATGATGGGCTATTATAAAGATGAGGCATTAACCAAAAGTGTTATCGATCAGGATGGATGGTTTCACACTGGTGATATAGGATTAATTAATGAAAAAGGACAGTTGATTCTGACTGGTAGATTGAAAAGTTTGTTTAAAACTTCGTTTGGAAAATATATTAATCCGCAAGTTATTGAGGACAAAGTTTCAGAATCTCCCTTTGTAGAACATATTGTTGTTGTGGGAGAAGGACAAAAATTTGCTGCTGCTCTCATCAAGCCGGATTTTGATTTTCTGAAACAATGGTGTCTGAGACATGATATTGAATTTGTCTCAGAAGAGGAAGCGGTTAAAGATAGTCAGGTAATAGCACGTTATAGTAGGGAAATTGATAAATATAACCAGTTTTTTGGAGATACGGAAAAAATTAGAAAATTTGAACTGATTCCGGACGAATGGTCTCAACATACCGATATATTAACACCAACATTGAAGGTTAAAAGAAAAAAAGTTGAACTTCAATATCAGGAGGTAATTCAAAAATTATTTCAATAAAAAGGCTCTAATATCTGAAAATGTTATACTTTTGCAGATATTTTTTTAGGGAAAGAATATGATGTTTTTTTAACCTCTTATTTTTAAAAGAGCTGTTTTTATGAATATTGAATGCCTCCTTTTGGGTGTTAAATGATCATTTTATGAAAAGAAAGATACCGGAGTTTTCATACTCTTTGATCTACAATATTTACCTTTTATTAGCAACATTGGGGTTTGCTCTTTTCTTTGTTGCTTTTTATTCCCCGTTTGGATTGACAATATGGTACGTTGAGGGGAACAAAATTGCAAATTTTGCGTTTGCCTCCATAGTTCTTTTTTCTGCTTTTGGTTTTTTCTTTTTTCTTCGGGTGATTCTTTACCTGATTTCAAAGAAGGTCAAGTTTAATTACTTGCAATATGTTTTGTGGATTATTGCAGAATTACTTCTTTTTGTTTTTTTGTATTCTCTGTATACTCGCTATGTCCTTAATGATCAACACTCTTTTTATGATATTTTTATAAGGACCTCCTTTTACACTTTTATGATTCTATTGATCCCCTATTCTTTCTCTTTTCTTTATTTGAATCTCCTTGAAAAATCAAAACAGTTGACCCAATTAAAAAGTAGGAGCAAATTAAAGAAAGGTTTTATGAGCATACAACAACCAGGGAATAAAATAATGGGCGATTTAATTAATTTTTATGATGAAAATGATGTTCTGCGTTTATCTGTTAAACTATTTAATCTATATTACGTTGAGTCTGACCTGAATTATGTGACGGTTTATTATACCCAAAATGAAGAATTGAAAAGTTTTACCCTCAGATCTTCTCTGTCCAAAATAGAAAATGATTACGCTTCGTCTCCTTTAATTAGGTCGCATCGTTCCTTTTTGATCAATTTTGATAAAGTAAAGTCATTTCAAAAAGAAAAAGAGGGTGGAATAATAGAGTTAGACCATCCCGGCATACCCTCTATTCCTGTTTCTAAGACTTATATTGATGTTTTACTCCAAAAATTTAAGTCGATTCATACTTAGAAATTGTTAGGGAAAATTATTTTTCAAAAGATTTTCACAGAATTTAACTTTTATTAAGATTTTTTTGTATTTTTGCAGATTAAATTTTTAATAGAAGTTCAATGGAAAAAATTAAAATTCTTGTATTAGCAAAACAAGTTCCTGACACAAGAAATGTTGGGAAAGATGCGATGAAAGATGATGGGACCGTTAATCGTGGGGCATTGCCTGCAATATATAATCCCGATGATTTGAACGCACTGGAAATGGCTTTGGAAGCCAAAGATCGCCTGGGAAATGCTGAGGTGTATGTTTTAACTATGGGTCCAACCCGTGCAGCAGAAATTATTAGAGAGTCAATCTATCGTGGAGCAGATGAAGGTTATCTTTTGACAGATAGAAAATTTGCCGGATCCGATACGTTGGCAACCTCTTATGCTATTTCAAAAGCGGTTAAAAAAATAGATCCTGACTTAATTTTCTGTGGATTGCAAGCAATTGATGGCGATACTGCTCAAGTGGGTCCTCAAACTGCTGAAAAAGTTGATTTTCCACAAATTACTTATGTTGAAAAATTAGTAGAAATATCACCTACTCAAATTACACTGAAAAGAAGATTAGAAAGGGGAGTAGAAACAGTAGTTGCCCCACTTCCGGCACTGATTACCGTGCATGGATCTGCTAATCCTTGTCGTGCCAGAAATGTGAAAAGAGTAATGCAGTATAAACATGCCAGAACTTTGACCGAACTAAAAGAAGAAAATAGAGAAAATTCAGAACTCTTTAAAGATCGCCCCTACCTAAAAATTGAGGAGTGGAGTGTAGATACAATCCAAGCAGATGATACTCACTTGGGATTAAGCGGTTCTCCTACAAAAGTAAAAACTATTGACAGTGTTGTATTGGCTCAGAAAGAGAATATAGTGTTAACATCTTCAGATGCCGATGTTGAAGAATTGATGGTAGATCTTTTAAAATCCAGAGTCATTGGTTAAAACTGATAATGATCATTTTTTTGATCACATAATTAATTAAAGAAAAAATAAAGAAAATAGTATATGAAAAACGTATTTGTATATTGTGAAGTTACTGAGGAAAAAAGAATTGCAGAAGTTTCCTTAGAGCTTCTTTCAAAGGGTAGAAAACTGGCTGAAACTTTAGGTGTAAAGCTAGAAGCTGTTGTTTTAACTGACCAAGCCGGTGATACTTTAGAAACCATTCAAGAGTTTGGTGTTGATGTTATTCACTTGGCTGAAAGTGTGGAACTATTCCCATATAGAACATTACCTCATTTCAGAGTAGTGCAGGCTATCTTTGAAAAAGAACAACCTGAAATAGCCCTTTTTGGAGCAACATCAGTGGGTAGAGATTTGGCTCCCAGAATTGCATCGGTACTTCGTTGCGGATTAACTGCTGACTGTACCTCCCTGGAGATTGGAGATCATGTTGATACTAAAACAGGAAAAGAGTACAAAAATATGTTGTACCAAATTAGACCGGCTTTTGGTGGTAATATTATTGCGACCATCATCAATCCCGAAACTCGTCCCCAAATGGCAACTGTGAGAGAAGGGGTAATGAAATTGGAAAAAGCTGATAAGAAGAAAGTCGCTCAAATTAAAAATTATAAAGTTGAAGAGATTTTAAAACCGGAAGATCTGGTGATCACTATCATTGATCGCCATATAGAACCTCAAAAAGTAAACTTGAAAGGTGCCGGTATTATTGTTTCCGGAGGCTATGGAGTAGGTTCAAAAGAAAATTTTAAGCTGCTTTATGATTTAGCTGCCGTATTAGGTGGAGAAGTAGCTGCAACACGTGCTGCTGTAGATGCCGGATATGCTGAACATGAAAGACAAGTTGGACAAACAGGAGTAACTGTTAGACCTAAATTATATATTGCTTGTGGTATCTCAGGTGCTGTTCAACACCGTGCAGGAATGGACCAATCTGCAAAGATTATCTCTATCAATACTGACCCTAATGCTCCCATTAATGCAATTGCTGATTATGCTGTAACCGGCGATTTAATGGAAGTGTTACCTAAAATGATTGCATATTACAAAAAATATTCAAAATAGATTATTATGGCTAATTTTTATACCGATAACGAAAATTTAAGATTACAGCTCGACCATCCATTGATGGAGAGAATTGTAAAAATGAAAGAGGAAGATTACTCTTTCGCGAAGACTGAACCGATTGCACCGCTTAATTTTGAGGATGCAATGGATACTTATGATAAAGTTTTGGAAGTAGTGGGGGATATTTGTGGCGAAGTGATTGGACCCAATGCTGAAAGCGTTGACCAGGAGGGAGCCAGAGTTGAGAATGGAAGAGTGGTTTACGCTAAAGGAACCCAGGAAAATCTCAAAGCTTTAACTGATGCTAAATTGTTTGGAATGTCGCTTCCTTACAAATATGGAGGTTTGAACCTTTCCATGGTGCCTTATGTGATGTCTGCTGAATTGGTATCCCGTGCCGATGGTGGCTTTGCTAATATCTGGGGACTACAGGATTGCGCTGAAACAATTAAAGAGTTTGCTTCCGAGGAGATTAAAGATGAGTTTTTACCTCGTATTAATCAGGGAGCAACTTGTTCAATGGACTTAACTGAACCGGATGCCGGTTCTGACCTTCAGGCAGTACAATTGAAAGCAACTTGGGATGAACCCAATCAAGTGTGGAGATTGAATGGAGTAAAGAGATTTATTACAAACGGAGATGCTGATATCAAATTGGTTTTGGCACGTTCCGAAGAGGGAACAAAAGATGGTAGAGGTTTGTCTTATTTTGTGTATGACAAAGTGGATCAAGGTGTTACGGTGAGACGTGTTGAAAACAAAATGGGTATCAAAGGATCACCTACTTGTGAGTTGGTTTTTAAAAATGCTCCGGCAAAACTAGTAGGAAGCAGAAGATTAGGCTTAATTAAGTATGTAATGTCTTTGATGAATGGTGCTCGTTTGGGTGTTGGTGCTCAATCGGTGGGTATTTCTGAGGCTGCATATAGAGAAGCATACAAATATGCAACTGAAAGAGAACAGTTTGGAAAAGCAATTATCCATTTCCCAGCTGTGTATGAGTTGATTCAGAATATGAAAGCTAAAATTGATGCTTCTCGTTCTATTTTATACGAAACTGCTCGTGCAGTAGACATGTATAAACTGATTGAGGAAATTGGTAAAACCAGAACCCTTACTCCCGAAGAGAGAGCAGAAATGAAGCATTATACCAGAATTGCTGATGCATTGACTCCTATGTTGAAGCTGTTCTCCAGTGAGTATTGTAATCAAGTGTGTTATGATGCCATTCAAGTTCATGGTGGAACCGGTTTTATGAAGGATTTCCCTGTGGAAAGAATGTATCGTGATGCCAGAATTACTTCAATCTACGAAGGAACATCTCAACTTCAAGTGGTTGCTGCTATTGCTGCTGTGATTAAGAACACTTATTCTGATATGATTGCTGACTATGCTGCTCAACCTGTTACTCCTGAGTTTGAATCATTGAAAGCTGATTTAGTAAGAATGGCTGAGGAGTACGAAGAGGCTAGAAAAATAGTTACTGATATGGAAAGTAATGAAGCACTTGATTTTCTAGCTAGAAGATTGGTTGAGATGGCAGGACACGTTGTGATGACCTACATCTTGATGTTGGATGCGATCAGAGCAGGTGAAAAGGCTCCTGATTTGAAACGTTCTGCCTTTACTTACCACAAAATGGTGAGAGCAACTCATCAAGCGCACTTCTCTTATATTAAAGACTTTAAAGTGGAAGACTTAGACGAATACAGGCAGATTTAATACTATTCCACATTCATTTAAAAATTAAGCTATCCGATCCGGGTAGCTTAATTTTTTTTTATTTTATATTATTGCAGATGATCTAAAATTGACTTTTCATCAATTCCTCTGAAATTGATTGATTTTTTGACAGATTTATTCTCCATAAAAAGGAGAGTAGGGAAACTACCACTGGTAGCCTTGAACATCGAAATGGGATCGGGATAGTATAAAATCGGATACGCATCAATATTAGTCTCTTTTCGGAAAAACTCAACTCCTTCAGGATTGCCGACTATTACGATTTTGAGCAGATTGGGATCCAATTGGTGTCGCTCAAAAATGGAGGCTAAGCGTTGCATACTCAATTGACAATATTTACATCCGGGAATAAAAATTGCCACAATTTGATTTCCCTCAAAATCACTAATTTCTACTAATGATGAGTCCTGCAATACTTGATCTAAGGCTTCACTGTTAATTCGCTCTTTGGGGTGATACAGCGCATTAAATAAGCTGTCAGGGGGTGAAATAATAAAAATGGCTGCAAAAGCTACGACCGATACAATCCCCGTAATCAATCCTTTACGTTTTATAATTAATTCGTTTTGCTTATAAATGACAAAAAGTAAAGCTATCAAAATGAGATTTTTGATAATCGATTCTATAGGATTAAACTCTACGAAGGTTCCAAAACAGTGACAATTGCTGTCATTTCTAAAAATGGCGGTGTAAATGAGAAAAAGGGTAAACCCTACCATTGTTAAAAGTGTCAAATACCAGACTTTGCGGTAATAAAGCCGGCTGATTAGCAATAAACCGAGAAGTAGCTCAAATGCGATCAATGTTCTGGATAGAAAACTGACCCAAGTGAAGTTAAAAATTCCAAAGGAATAGATATAGAGATCAAAATGATCTACGGAAATTAGTTTCAGTATGGCAGAAACTATAAAGGTGATTCCCATCAACCACCGCAGGATAATTTTTATTACGTTTATAACTTTTGCTTTCACTTTGCTGATATTTAATTGTTATTAACTAATTTATAAAGTCGATTTTACATCTGTTCCGGTACCTGAATACCCAAAAGCCCCATTCCAGCTTGTATTGTAGAAGCGCATAGTTTGGCAATTTGAAGTCTTAAAACTCTGATTGCAGGATCAGTTGCTTTGAAAATGGGACTCTCCTGATAAAAGCGATTAAACTCTTTCGAGAGCTCAAATAAGTAGTTGGCGACAAGGGCAGGGGAGAGCTGATGAGCAGCATTTTGAACCACACTTTCGTACTCTTTGATAATTTTAATTAATCCTCTTTCTGCTTCCTCCAAAGGGGTGTTTTTATCAATGTCCCGGCTTAGATCAATCTCTTCCTGAGCCGCTTTACGCAACAAAGATTTAATCCGGGCATGCGTATATTGAATAAATGGACCGGTATTGCCGTTAAAATCGATCGATTCAGCCGGATTAAAGAGCATATTTTTCTTAGGATCTACTTTTAAAATAAAATATTTCAAAGCCCCAATCCCAATCATCTCATAAAGTCCCTCTTTTTGATCCTCATCAAGGTTGTTTTTGCCCAACTCTTCCGTACTTCGCTTTGCCTCCTGATGCATCTCTTCCATTAAATCGTCAGCGTCCACAACAGTTCCTTCGCGTGATTTCATCTTCCCTTCAGGTAGTTCTACCATTCCGTAAGAAAGGTGATAAATGGTTTCTCCCCAACTCTGTTTTAGTTTATTTGTAGCGATCAGTTTCAGTACATCAAAATGGTAATTCTGCTCATTTCCAACAACATAGATCATTCTATTGGGATGAAAATCGTCATATCGAAGTTGTGCCGTTCCCAAATCCTGAGTCATATATACAGAAGTGCCATCAGCACGCAACAGCAACTTCTCATCCAATCCTTCTTCCGTTAAATCAGCCCAAACCGAACCATCCTCTTTGCGGTAAAATACGCCATCAGCAACTCCCTTTTCTACCATTTTTTTCCCTAACAAGTAGGTATCCGATTCATAGTAAGTTTTCTCAAACTCTATCCCCATCCTTGCGTAAGTTGCCTCAAACCCGTCATAAACCCATTGATTCATTTTTTTCCAAAGCGCGCGTACTTCAGGATCTCCCTCTTCCCATTTTTTTAGCATTTTTTGAGATTGAATTAAAAGGGGGGCACATTTGATCGCGTCTTCTTCCGTAACACCGCGCTGCATCTGTTCTGCTATTTCTCTCTTCAATTGCTGATCAAACTCAACGTAGTAGTCGCCAACAAAGTGATCCCCTTTGATGCCGGTACTTTCCGGAGTACTGTTGTTGCCGAATTTTTCCCATGCCAGCATCGATTTGCAGATATGGATTCCTCTGTCGTTTACCAGGTTAACACGATATACTTTCTTTCCGACAGCAGAGAGAATATTGGCAGTTGCCGCACCCAATAAGTTGTTCCGAACATGTCCTAAGTGAAGGGGCTTATTGGTATTGGGTGAAGAGTATTCAATCACAACTACCTCGTTATCAGTAGGAAAGCTAAGAGATACTCCATCCTTGTTTTTCTCTTCTAAAAATTGGAACCAGTAGAAGTTTTGTAATGAAATATTGAGAAATCCCTGAACTACATTGTATTCAGCCACCATTTCGGGAATTCTTTCCATCAACTGTTTGCCGATTTCATCCGCTAAAACGGGAGGCGCTTTTCTAAGCGTTTTGACAAAAGGAAACACAACAAAGGTATAATCGCCTGCAAACTCTTTCTTAGTTTTTTGAAGTGTCAAATCTGCCGGATTAGGTTGAATCTGGTATTGTTCTTCAAAGATTTGTTGAATTGTATCAATTAGTTTTTTACTCATAATTCTGATTAAAAAATGATGTTAAAGATGTTTGGCTTCCTGCCAGTAGAGTTCCATCTCCTCCAAATCCATATCGGTGATACTTTTACCCAGCTCTTGGGCTCGTTTTTCAATATGTTGAAAACGTTGGATAAATCGGCGATTAGTTTTTTCCAAAGCATCTTCAGGATTAATGTTAATAAATCGTGCGTAATTGATCAGTGCAAAGAGCAGATCTCCAAACTCATCCTCAATCCGATTGCTTTGGTTTCGAACCTCTTCCATTAATTCGGTGTACTCTTCGTGTACTTTATCCAAAACCTGTTCGGTATGATCCCAATCAAAACCGACGCCGGCGGCTTTTTCCTGCATTCGGAAAGCTTTTACCATGGCAGGCAAAGAGTTCGGAACGCCACCCAATACAGAACGATTCCCTTTCTCCTGAAGTTTAATTTTCTCCCAATTCTCCTTCACTTCCGTCTCATTTTGCACGGCAATATCTCCAAAAATATGCGGATGTCGTCTGACCAACTTCTCATTAATTCCATTCAAAACAGTCTCAATATCAAACAACTTCTTTTCTTCTCCAATTTTAGAATAGAAAACCAGATGCAGCATCAGGTCGCCCAACTCTTTTCCAATCTCTTGATATTTTTGATCGATAATAGCATCCGAAAGTTCATAAGTCTCCTCAATCGTCAAGTAGCGCAAACTCTCGAAAGTCTGTTTGCTGTCCCACGGGCACTTCTCCCGCAACTCATCCATGATGTCCAGTAGTTTTTTAAAAGCCAGTAAGCGAGGATCATTCATTGCAGCCTATTTTTGTGATTAAAACAACCTGCAAAAATACAATGAAATTACGAATTACGAATTACGAATTACGATTTTTAAATTTAGAAATTAGAATTTAGAATTTAGATTTTTTTTAATTTCAGCAATAATATAATCTAATTGCTTGATATTCAATTATATCAATTGCCACGTCTCTTTAGGGCGTGGATTGAATGAATTCCCCAATAACCATGGGCTTTAGCCCAAATTTATTATAATGTTATCCTTTCGGGTGTGAACACAATTCGGTGCCTGAGGTTCTCGAAGGCACTGAGTTAAATCAGTTCCGAAAATTAAAAATAATGTTAATTTTTTCAAGAAACGATAAGTATTAGAAAATTATTTGTACTTTTGTTGACTTGATTTGAACACAAGTTTGTCAAGATTAGGTTCACACGAGTATTTGTTGAACGAAGTAGTTAAATATGTTAATAACTTTCAAAATGATAAATCGGAAAAAGATGCGCGTAGTTTAAGGAATGATATTCCACAACTTAAACGTCTTCGTACGGATGCTGATTATTCGAATAATAATTTTGATAGTATAAAGAGTTTAAAGTCAATAAGATTGTCAAAAAGTTTGCTAACTATTCTAAAACAATATTGATTATGGATGCTAAAGGATTTCTATACAATGAATTAAATGCGTTTATTGAACGTTTTTTGAAAATGCGTGTTCGTTACGAGTATGATCAAAACGCATTAGTTCATGTGGTTGAAATGTTACCCCATGATATGTATCACTCTGATAATGATTACATTCTGTGGGAAAATGATCTTTTTAATCGTTTTGTAGATCAATTTCCAATTGAAAATATTTGTTTTATTTCTGATGATTCGTTGGTAGGGATTGAAAATCCGGAATTTGTACTGGAAGGTGCAGAATATTCATCATTCTCTTGCGCTCCTTTTTGCAAATAATTCTAAATTTTATTCCGAAATCCGAAATCAAAATGGGTTAAAGCCCTTGGTTTCAAGGAGATAATTTTCAAACGTGCCCTAAAGGACGTAGCTATTGATTTGAATATCAATGAGATATGTTAATTGTTTTCAATTTACGATCTCGTAATTCGTAATTCGTAATTGGATTCCGCCTTCAAAAAGATCCGAAATCCGAAATCATTCCGAGTGGGGAAACGGAATAACAATAAAGAAAAACCTTGTCTGCCCCCCTTTTATTTTTATTTCAAAAGGAAGAAAAAAATTAAAAATACAAAGTAGATTTATAAAAGTCGTAAATTTTAATTAAAAAACTTCCGCCTTCCGCCCTCCGCCTTCCGCCTTTTTTTGGTTCCGAAATCAAAAATTTATCTTTATATTTGCCGGTTCTTATTGGGATGATTATGAAACGATTAAAAAATAAAATTGCGATTGCTTACGACTTTGATGGGACCCTGGCACCGGGGAATATGCAGGAGTATGATTTTATTCCTGACCTCAATATGGCGGTTCCCGATTTTTGGAATAAAGCCAATGAGTTGGCGAAAGAACATGATATGGATGAAGTGCTTTCTTATATGTTTCTGATGCTGCATAAGGCGAAAAAGGCGAATACATCGATTAAGAAGGAGGCTTTTTTAGAGTATGGTTCTAAAATTACTTTTTACAAAGGAGTGGAAACCTATTTTGATCGGATTAAAAAATATGCAGCAGAGCGCGGATTTGAGGTGGAACACTACATTATCTCTTCCGGAAATCGTGAATTTGTTGAGGGAAGCGCTATAGCACACCACTTTACGGACATTTTTGCTTCCGGATTTATGTACGATGAAGAGGGAAAAGCGATCTGGCCCGCTTTGGGAGTAAACTACACCAATAAAACACAGTTTCTTTTCAGAATCAACAAGGGAATCCATAATTCTTACGACAATACGCTGATCAATAAAATTGTCGACGAAGAGGATAAACCGATTCCTTTTTCCAACATGATTTACTTAGGAGATGGAGAAACTGACGTGCCTGCAATGAAAATGATGATGTTGCAAGGAGGAATCGCCATTGCGGTCTATAACCCTGATTTTAAGCCTACTTTTTCGCGTAAAAGGACACCCAAGGATCTTTGCAAGGAGATTGTGGACCACAAACGGGCTAATTTTATGGCACCAGCAGACTATTCCGAAAATAGCGAATTGGATCTTTTGATTAAAAGGTGTATCGATAAAATTATTGCAGATCAGTTGCTCTTTTCTACACCGGAGTAGTAGGATTTTCCTTTTTCCTATTTAAGTAGAGTGTTCGTAGCCCAATAAAGAGTGGAATAGCCAGGAGGATAAGGAAAATATAGGTTTGACCTGCTTGAAATGGTTCAACCTTTTCTAAGTCTATATCTCTTTTTTGCGCTACAAAGTCGATCAGTAAACTGTTGAAATTGTGTAAAAAGTGCGCAACTATGGGTAGGATGAGAGAGCCGCTCCATGCTGCCAGATAGCCTAAATAGATTCCCAGCACCATACGTGGAATAAAGCCGCTAAACTGGAAGTGAATCAAGCTGAAGATAGCACCGGTGAGGATGATAGCAACATGTTGGTTTTTCACTAACTGGTGAGTGAGACGTTGTATTACCCCCCTAAAGAATAACTCTTCAGAAAAAGCAGGTAGTAAACAAATTAGCAACGTATTGATTAACAGTGTTTGCCATGTAGCCGGTTGAGTTAACAGTTTGAGAATCTTTTCATTCTCCGCCTCACTTTGTGACATCCATTGCGATATAGATTTCCAGGATTCAGGGAGCTTGATCATCTCGTTCAGTTCGCCCAATCCAATTACAAAAGGGATCAACACGATCGATAACATGATGACAATCAGTAACATGAGACGACGAAGTGTAGGGAACCACTGTTTTCTGTATTGAGAAATACTCAAAATGGAGAGTTGTCTATCGAAGTAGAGATAGAAAAAACCGGGAAACAGAAATCCTCCAATGGTGCTGAAAAATTGTATATATCGAACCTTTGCAGCAGACTCGTAGAGGGGAACATCTCCCCAAATCAGTTCAGCTGTAAAAACGGAAAGGGTAGAGAAGAAAAAGAGTCCGAATATGAAAAGAATAATCAGAATAGTGAGCTTAAATAGAAAATTTTTATTCTCAAATGAAATGAATGGTCTCATACTTACAATTATATAATTCCTTGAATATCAGAAATATGGTTTAATTTTTCCTCTTCACAATACTGTTCGAGTTGTTGAATGAGGGTAGGGAGAATATTGGGTTCATTGAAATTGGCTGTCCCAACTTGTACTGCAGTGGCACCCACCATAATGAATGAAAGAATGTCCTCCAGGGTATAAATGCCCCCTAATCCAACCACGGGTATCTTTACATTTTTGCAAACTTGATGAACCATTCGCAATGCAATTGGTTTAATGGCAGCACCGGAGAGACCGGCGTAAGTGTTGTTGAACACAGCTTTTTTATTGCGCACATCCACAGCCATGGCATTGAAAGTATTCACCAAAGAGAGGGAGTCGGCGCCTGCAGCTTCACAAGCCTGAGCCATCTCAATGATATTTTCAGCATTGGGAGAAAGCTTCACCATCAAAGGCTTTTCAGAGGCTTGCTTGCAGAGTTTGACCGCTTCAAAAGCAATATCTGCTTTGATACCCAAAGCCATTCCGCCGGTTTTAACATTGGGACAGGAAATGTTGAGTTCAATCATATCCACCTCCGTTTTATTCAACAGATTGATCCCTTCAATATAATCTTCGATTAAGCTGCCTCCCAGATTAGCAATGATGACTGTATCATGCTTTCTCATCCATGGAAGTTCTTCCTCAATAAACCGATGCACTCCGGGATTTTGTAGTCCTACGCTGTTCATCATCCCCGATGCGGTTTCCCAGATTCGGATTCCTTTATTGCCTTGTCGGGGTTCCAGGGTGAGTCCTTTCGAAGAGATTCCCCCCAGTAAAGAGATGTCGTACAACTCATTATATTCTCGTCCAAAACCATAGCAGCCGGAAGCCGCGATGATCGGATTTTTAAATTTTACTCCATTGATGATGGTTTCCAATTTGTTTTTCATACCAAATAGCAGATTAAGTACTCAATTGTCAAAATTAAAAAACTAAAACGTCGCCGCTGAAAACGGGTCCATCCTTACAGGCACGCACAGTTCCGTGGATGGTATCACAGTTGCATCCCAGGCAAGCTCCGATTCCACACGCCATTCTGCGCTCCATGGAGAGCCATACAGGCACTTGTTTTTCTTTGCACATACGCCACACTTTCTCCATCATTATTTCAGGACCGCATGTAAAAACGGCATCAAATTTCTCAGGCTTGAGCAGGTCGGTAATAAATCCCCGATATCCTTCTTCGCCTTCTTCAGAGGCAATAAACAGATGATCAGCAACCCCCGCAAAATCATCAATAGCAAAAAGTTCTTTCTTAAAACCCAAATAAACGGTAACGTTGTTATTTAATGCTTTTAATTTTTTTGCAGTTTCAAATAAGGGGGGAATCCCAATACCACCTCCCAGCAAAGCTATTTCCCCATGAACTTTTTTGTATGGGAATCCGGTTCCTAATGGTCCCAGTAATTGAATTGCATCACCCGGTTTGGTGTTGGATAGCAGTGCGGTTCCTTTCCCGGCAATACGATACATAAATTGCACTTGTTTGGGTAAAACATTGTACACACTAATGGGGCGCATAAGCGTAAGCTCATCACGCCAGGTTTTAAGCATGAAAAATTGTCCGGGTTCAATCTCTTCTTTGTTCCGAGTTACCTCCATAAGGAAAATATCGGGTGCAATCTCCTGATTGAAAATGATTTCTGATTGGTAATACTCCATTACAGTCATTTTTAGTTTATCTTGCAAAGATACAACTATTATCAAATTATGGGCTACTAATTTGTTAAATTTTGTTTACACAATAAAACTCACCTCTTTTTTTATTATCTTTGCCGACCTAAAAAAGATAATAAAGAAAAGTATGGAT
The DNA here is from genome assembly GCA_029570835.1 of Bacteroidota bacterium. Taxonomy (GTDB): domain Bacteria; phylum Bacteroidota; class Bacteroidia; order Bacteroidales; family WCHB1-69; genus UBA5429. The sequence continues at coordinate 19,309 of JAKPTX010000227.1, read as the reverse complement.
AAGAATACAATTGTTGGATTATTATTGATGTTTGCTTTGATTTTAGGATTCTCATTTTGGAATTCAAATCAGCAAAAAAAGAGAGAAAAGGAAAGACAATTAACGGAACAAGCTGAGGGTAAACAAAAGGAAAAGCAGGCAGATAGTGTGGTGGTAGACTCTATAGGAAACGCAGGACAATCTGTACCTGCAGCAGCAGAATCTTCTCAAAATCAGCCTGTTCAAGCACAAGGATCATTTTATATCCCTGAAGAAAAAGATTCAGTTTATCAGATTAAAACTCAAATTGCTACCTATTCCATTTCGGGAAAAGGAGGTTATATTAATCGCGTTGAGTTCAATGATATTTACAAATATACTCCAAAAAATGAGCCTAAAAAGAAATTGGTTCTTCATGATGATCCTTCTACCCGGGTAACCATGGAACTTATGATGAAGGATCAGAGCAGGGTGATGACTCATAACTGTCATTTTATATCAGAACAACCCAATCTGATTCAACTGTCTGATGGAAAAACAACCACTTTGTCTCTGAAAGCATATCCTTTAATAGGAGTTGATTCTGTGGTGGGACCGGATAAGAACAGTTACATTGAGTATCTATACACCTTTACATCTGATGATTATCGGGTTGGATTTCAGATTAATATGGTGAATATGGAGTCTTACCTCTATCCCAACACACAATCATTGACCCTTCAATGGCATGTAGTACCGCACGCTGCCGAAAAAAATGTAAAAATGGAGAGAACATTGACCTCCATCTATTACATGGATAATCTTGACAAGGTGGATAATCTCAGTGAGAGAAGTAACGATAAAAAAGATTTCAATTCCGATATCAAATGGGTTTCTTTTAAGCAACAGTTTTTTACTTCAGTTGTGATTGCGGATTCTCTTCACTTTTCAGCAGCACATTTGGCTGTTGAAAGTTATAAAGAAGAGGACTCTGTGCGTTTGAGAAAGATGGATGCGCATTTAAACTTCCCGATTACAAACTTAAATCAGGGGTCTTTTGCAATGACCTTTTATATGGGGCCCAATCAATACAAGTTGTTGAAAGAGTATGATATGAATCTGGAGCAACAGGTGCCTCTTGGATGGAGTTTCTTATTGCATTGGATCAATAGATTAGCAGTAATTCCTGTGTTTAACTGGTTGGAATCTTATGGGTTAAGTTATGGATTGATTATTTTGATTTTGACCATTATTCTCAAAATAGTATTGTTACCTATTGCGTACAAAACCTATATGTCTTCGGCTAAAATGCGGGTATTAAAGCCTGAAATTGAAGAGTTGAATGTACGCTATCCCAAACCTGAAGATGCGATGAAAAAGCAACAGGCTACGATGACACTCTACAAAAGTGCCGGGGTGAATCCGATGGCAGGATGTTTGCCGGTTCTGCTTCAGATGCCTATATTAATCGCAATGTTCCGCTTTTTCCCATCATCTTATGAGTTGAGACAGCAACCTTTCCTATGGGCTGAGGACTTATCCACTTATGATTCAGTTCTTGATTTTGGTTTTAATATTCCATTTTACGGAGATCACGTGAGCTTATTCTGCTTGTTGATGACTATTGCAACATTGGTTTATACCTGGTTGAACAACAAATTGATGAGTGCCGGAAATCCGGATCAAATGAAGATGATGAAAGTGATGATGTATTTGATGCCGATTATGTTTTTGGGTATTTTTAATAACTTTGCTTCCGGGTTGACTTATTATTATCTTTTGGTGAACTTGATAACCTTTTTACAAATGTTCATTTTTAGATATGCTGTAAATGAGGAAAAAATTAGAGCTAAATTGAAAGCAAACATGCTTAAACCAAAGAAAAAATCTAGATGGCAACAAAAAATGGATGAGATGTTAAAGCAGCAGCAACAACTTCAACAAAAAAATAATAAGAGAAAATAATGGTGTAAATGTTGTAAGATATTCTTTTTATTGTATCTTTGCAGAATAAATTATTACAACATAAAAAAGTGAAAGATGGAAAATTTAGAAAAAAATGAACTATTGTCAAGAGCAGTGAGAGCGGGAAAACGAACTTACTTTTTTGATGTTAAAACTACTAAAAGTGATGATAAATACTTGACTATCACTGAAAGTAAACGTAAATTTGATCCTGAAACAGGAAACTTCTTTTACGAAAAACACAAACTATTTTTATACAAAGAGGATTTTGCAAAATTTCAATCCGCTCTGAAAGGGGTATTGGAATTTATAGAAACAGGAGTTATTCCTGATGATTCCTTATTTGAACAAAATGATAGTTACTCTGACTCAAATAAAACAACCGAAGAGTAGGAGGCAAACTTAATGGGAAAGACAATCTCTGTCGTGAATCAAAAAGGTGGTGTTGGAAAAACAACCACCGCTGTAAACTTGGCTGCATCACTAGCGGTTTTGGAGTATAAAACCTTGCTTATTGATGCAGATCCTCAAGCTAATGCTACTATTGCTGTTGGATGGGATGAGTCTGAAATTGAACATTGTATTTATGACTGTGTGATGGGTAATGTGTTTGCCGATCAGATTATCCTGGAAACAAAAACTCCCAATTTGTATTTGTTACCATCACACATAGATCTCGTTGGAGCAGAGTTAGAGATGATTTCACTCGACAGAAGAGAGTACCGATTGAAAGATGCTTTGGCATCTCTGAAAAGTCAATATGACTTTATTATAATTGATTGTGCTCCCTCTTTAGGATTGGTTACTGTCAATGCATTGGTTGCATCTGACTCTTTGATTATACCGGTGCAATGTGAATATTTTGCATTAGAGGGTTTGGGTAAGCTTCTCAATACTGTGAGAATTATACAGGGGGGTATGAATCCATATCTTACTATTGAGGGAATATTGTTGACTATGTATGATTCAAGAACTGCACACGCCAATGCGGTTGTGGCAGATGTGAAACAGTATTGTAAATCGATTGTTTTTGATACGATTATTTCTCGAAACATTAAGATCAGTGAAGCACAGAGTAATGGATTACCCAGTATAATGTATGATGTTAGGTCCAGGGGTGCTATGAACTATCTGAGCTTAGCTCAAGAGATTTTACAGAAAAATGGACTTATAAAACAGGAAAAGAATTATGGAAAAGAAAACGCCTAGCAGGTTGGGAAGAGGTTTAGAGTCTCTACTGGGAGGCGCAGGCTTACCTATTGTATCGGATCAGTCGGATATAGTGAACACTGATCCGGGAACTTTGATAAAAATTGAATCTATTGTGGTGAATCCACATCAACCACGGATTGATTTTGATCAGGAACAATTAAGTGAATTGGCCATTTCTATTCAAACATATGGATTGATTCAACCGATCACGGTTCGACCTATTGCTGACGGTAAATATCAACTGATTTCCGGAGAAAGAAGATGGCGGGCTGCTCAGTTGGCAGGATTAACAGAGATACCGGCCTACGTAAGAACGGCTGATGATCTTTTGTCCTTACAGATGGCATTGGTCGAGAATATACAGCGTGAGAACTTAAATGCAATGGAGATTGCAGTTACTTATCAGCGTCTGATTGATGAATGCGAGTTGTCACATGAGGAGTTAAGTAAAAAGGTAGGAAAAAATAGAACAACTATTTCGAACTATCTCAGATTGTTGAAGTTGACTCGTGCTGCTCAAATTGCAGTGAGAGATAAATTGATTTCTACAGGACATGCCCGTGCATTGGTTGCTATCGAAGATGAGTTATTGCAAGAGAATACTTTAAATAAGGTGATTAAAGGTCAACTATCGGTTAGAGAAACTGAAGCGTTAGTGAAGAAGGTGAATGAGCCTAAGAAACCTAAGGTGAAAGTGAAAATCAAGTTGTCGGATGATATATTGCTCTTTTCAAATCGATTATCTGAAAAATTGAACAGTAAAGTAAAAGTTACTAAAGAAATTTCCGGGAAAGGAAAAATTGCTATCCCTTTCACCTCTGAAGAGCATCTGAAAAGAATGATAGAAAAACTTTCTAACCTATAATATTTATTGATCTACAGCGTTTTAAAGTATGTCAATAAAAAAATAATGAAACTAATTCGACTTTTTTTAACGATTGTTATGGTTTCTTTTTCTGTCGCAAGTTATGCACAAAAAGATACACTATTGCTTTCGCAGGAGAAGTCTGTTGGTCTGACAAAACCACAAAAAAAACATAGTCCAGCAATAGCTGCTTATCTATCTATTATTCCCGGGGGGGGACAAATCTACAATGAAAAATATTGGAAACCCCCAATTATCTACCTTGGGTTAGGTGCAGCTACTTATTTTGCCATTGATTTTTATAAGAAAACATCTTACTATAGGGAGGAATACGTTTATCGTGTTAATAACGATGAACCATTCTTGTATCCTGAGTTAGAGACGCAGCATACAGATAATATTTTAGCACAAAGAAATGTATATAGGACGAGGATGGAAATAGCGATTGCTTCTTTTGCGATTATTTATGCTTTGAATATTGTGGATGCTGTTGTTGATGCTCATCTTTTTTATTTTGATGTTTCCGATGACCTTTCAATGCGAATAGCACCATCGATTCAATTGAATCCATTTTCAACATCCTTTTCTTATGTTCCCTCTGTGGGATTAAAATTAAAAGTAAAATAACATGAATAAAAAAGTTACCATTATCGGATATGGGAAGATGGGCAAAGGGATTGAAGAAGAATTGAAAAGGTTGGGGGTTGAGATTCATTTAATTATTGATAATGAAGAGGATTGGAACTTATACTGGGAACAATTTAAGAAAACTGATATTGCCATAGAGTTTACTACTCCGGAAACTGCTGTTCAAAACTATAAACGTTGTTTTGATGCCGGGATCCCCTTGGTAACCGGTACTACCGGATGGTATGATCGATTGGATGAGGTGTTGGAGATGGCAAAAAAAACAGATGCTTCATTTATTTATGGATCTAACTTTTCAATTGGGGCACAATTGATGTTTCAGTTAACCTCCTACTTTGGGAAGTTGATGTCGCAATATGAGCAGTATAACTGTGAAATTCACGAAACTCATCATACGACGAAGAAAGATGCACCCAGTGGCACTGCCGTGAGTTTAGCACAGAGTTTGCTTCCCGAGTTGAACAGACTCCATGAGTGGCACCTGGCACCCCCCTTGATTGATAATTCATTACCCATATATAGTCATAGAGTAGGGGAGGCGATAGGAGAACATACTGTAACATTTTCGTCTTCAATAGACTCACTATCTATAACTCATCAGGCTCATAATCGCTCCGGATTGGTTCAGGGCGCAGTAAAAGCACTTTTTTGGCTCCCGAATCACCCCGGTATATATAACTTTTCAGAAATTTTCATGTCTATTAAATAACAACTAAACATATGCAACTGTCAATTCCATTGGTTTACATTTTAACGATTATTGCCTTGATCGGACTCCATATAGGGTTATGGGGTATTTTTAAAAAAGCAGAAAAGAAGCCCTGGTTGAGTTTGATCCCATTTGTGAATATCTGGATTTGGATTCAGGTTTTGGGTCGACCCTGGTGGTGGATGTTGTTGGCTTGTTTTCCCTTCATTTCTATCTTTATGTTGTATATGATGGTTTGGAAAACAATCAGATTATATGGAAAGACAAGTTATCTTTATCTGATTCCCGGTACCCTCTTTTTTATGTTCTATCTTCCCTACTTGGGATTTTCTAAAAAAGAAAAATATACTCCATTGCATGAGTTGCCAAAATTTAAAAAGAGTAGTGCTCGTGATTGGGCTGATGCGTTGATATTTGCCGTAGCGGCTGCCTATATTATCAGAACTTTTTTGGTGGAGTTTTATGCAATTCCAACCTCTTCTATGGAGAGTTCGTTGATGGTGGGAGATTATTTGGCAGTGAATAAAGTTCAGTATGGGGCTCGGGTACCCAATACACCACTGGCTATTCCCTTTATACATCATACCATTCCCAAGACTAAAAGTGTGAAATCGTTTGTGGAATGGATTAAATTGCCTTATTTGAAATTTCCAAAATTAAGTTCGGTTGAAAGAGGAGATGCGGTTGTTTTTAATTATCCGGATGGTGATACCGTAGCTATTGAAAGACAAAGTGAGAGCTATTATGCCATTGTACGTGAGTTTGAAACCATGCTGAATCCGAATGCATCTCAGCAAGAAATGAAACGTTTATTTGATCGCTATCCTAGAGAAACAGTAGCCCATTATCAAGCTAAATATTCCGGAGATTATTATCCCGGGAAGGGACGTGATGCGGTACATAAAGAGTATAAAATAGTAGCAAGACCGGTCGATAAAAGAGAAAACTATGTCAAAAGATGTATTGCTCTTCCGGGAGATAAATTGGAAATTATTGATAGACAGGTTTTTATTAATAATAAACCGATTAAGAATCCGAAACGAATTCAGTTTTCTTATTTAGTAACCGATCCTGCCGGAGTTGGTTTGAGCTACAATAGACAGGTGAAATTGGATATCAATGAGGAGGATATGAGAAAATTGGATCCTTATGTTACCTACTATTCGTTGAACAATCAACAGATGAAAAAAATTGAAGGGATGGGCTTTTCCGTCACCCCCATTGTAGAAAAAGAGGGTAATTATGATCCTTCAGTAATGCCTCATGATCCTCGTTATCCCTGGAATAGAGACTTTTTTGGACCTATTTATATTCCTAAAAAGGGAGAAACCGTTCTTTTGAATGATTCCACCATTGTGCTTTATGAGAAGATCATTAGAAATTACGAAAAGAATGATTTACAAATGAAGGGGGAAAAGATCTATATCAATGGAGTAGAGTCGCAATCTTATACATTTAAGATGAATTACTATTTCATGATGGGAGATAACAGACACAACTCTGCAGACTCCCGTTTTTGGGGTTTTGTTCCTGAAGATCATGTAGTTGGGAAAGTCTGGTTTGTATGGCTCTCTTTGGATAAATTCAAGACGATGTCACAGGGAAAAATCAGATGGGACCGCATGTTCAATGCCGACTTTAATCAATAGATTTATCAATGATAACAATATGTCTTATTAATAAAATTATTTTACAATGAAAAAATCAATCTTTTTACTGGCAATCTTATCTGTTTTTGTGATAGGTACAGTTTCAGCACAGAAACCTTTTTCAGGAACCATAGTGATGAAAACCGAAATTGTAGGATTGGAAGATCCTGCAGAAGTTGCACAAACTACACCCGATATTACCTATACTATCTCAGGTAATCTCTCTAAATCAGTGCTTTTACAAGAAAGTGCATCTATTACCTCAATCGTTAATGGCGATAAAAAGGTATCATATACTGTGATAGAGGTAACCGGACTGGGTAAATTTTATATTGAAATGACAGCTGCAGAATTTGAAGAGAAATTTAAATTATTCGATTTTCAATATGAATATTTGGATGAAACAATGGAAATTGCAGGTTATAAAGCTCAAAAAGTGATTCTAACAGTAATTGACTTGGAAACTGATGAGGAGGAAAGTCTAATATTATATGTGTCAAAGGAGATCTCTTCCGACGATTTACTTAATTTTGCACAATATCCCGGGCTTAAAGGGTTTCCTCTGAGAACTGAAACTGAATTGGGAGAAGAGTATCCTGGAGCAAAATTGATTGTAGAAGCTAAGGAAATTCAAAAATCCAGTAAAATTAAGGCTTATGAGTTTTTACTTCCTTCAGATGCACAAAATCTTAAAGAAAGTTCTCCTGAGATAAAGAGAATGTTTGGAATGGATCCTGATGAATAGGATCAATAGCTAGTTAAGGAGAAACGACAAAGTAGTATTCGCTATTTCGTTGATACATATCGAGAAACAGTTCCTTTGAAAGAGGGAGCTGTTTTTTTATAAATCCTTCTAATGTAAAGATATTCAAATCAAGATTTTGAAAGAAAAGAAACACCTCATTGGGATCAGTCATGTAAAACTCACTTGCACCTAAACCACATTCAAAAATAATAATAGGGCGATTGTTCCGTAAGATCCTTTCGGCACCCTTTAATACTTCAAACTCAGCACCTTCCACATCGATTTTGATAAAATCAATGCGTATATTTTCAGGAATCAACTGATCAAGTCGTTCTGTTTCAACTTTGATTTGGTCAATTTCAGGTGTTTGAATGGCATAGGTTCTTTTCCTCAATCCACTGTAGGCGGGTGCATTTTTAACCCATTGAAAGAAAGATTCTCCTTTGCTATTGCACAAAGCGTAAGGATACAAAGTAACTTGAGGAAAGTTGATTTTTAAGTTCTCAAAAAGTTCGGGGATCGGCTCGAAAGCAAAGTGGATACCTTCCGGTGCCAGCCGAATAATTTGTGACAAGATCTCACCTTTGTGTGCTCCAATATCGATACAGTTTGAGTCTTTTTTGATGACACGTTTCAAAATTTGGAGCGTTAATCTATCATATTTGATATTTTTTGTGATATCAAGCCCGGTTGCTATTAATATTTTTCTAATCAATTCTTTACAATTCATCTATTTTGTTCTAATTGTTCAACAAGTACGATATGATGTGGTATTTGATGTTCATCAAAGATCTTTTCTACCCGATTTGGATCCGTATCAGTGAGAAAAACCTGGCCAAAGTGATGTTCTCCAACTAAAGTAATCAGCTGATTGGAGCGAAAGGGGTCTAATTTATCAAAAATATCATCCAACAGTAGAAGTGGTTTGACCTTTTTTTTCTCATAAATGAAGTCGAATTGGGCTAGTTTAATTGCTAAAGCAAACGATTTTTGCTGTCCCTGTGATCCAAAGCGTTTCAGTGGATTATTGTTTATGATGAAGTTGAAATCATCTTTATGGATTCCAAATGTTGAGTAACCGGTTTGGATATCAGTTTGTTGTGTCATCACTATCCCTTCTTCAAAATTAACTTTATCCAATTGTGATTGATATTGAATTTGGACCGTTTCATTGGCATTGGAAATGTAGCGATAGTATCGTTCAAAGCCGGGAGATAGCTCTTGAATAAACTCTTTTCTTTTTTTAAAGATATTATTTGCCAGGGGGGATAACTGTTCATTATATATCTCTAATAAAGAATAATTGCTGTGCTCGCGTGCCAGCAACTGTTTTAAAGTACTGTTTTTTTGCGTTAAGATTTTTTGGTAGCGAATTAGATATTGTAGGTACTCTTTGTCAACTTGTGAAATGATCATATCGAAGAATTTGCGTCTGACATCACTTCTTTCGTTGATAATATCATGATCATAGGGTGAGATCATAACCAGAGGATAGAGTCCATAATGGTCACTTAATCGATTGTAATCCTTCTGGTTAGCTCTCATGGTCTTCCTGTTATTTTTGTATGTACAGGAGATTTTCGTACTATTTTCAGGGATTTCAAAACGGTTAAAATGACCGTGAATTGCAAAAAAATCCTCCTCATGTTTAATTGAGTAGATATCTTGGGAAGAGAAATAACTTTTTGTGAACGCTAAATAGTGGATCGCATCAAGCAGATTGGTTTTTCCGGTTCCGTTTTTTCCTAAAATAGCATTCACGTTGGAGTGAAACCGAAACTCTTGCGAAGAATAGTTTTTAAAATTGATAACTGACAAGTCAACTAAATACATACCTCTTGATTCCCCAATTTGTACTTGTTTTCCAAAGAGTAATAGAGCTCTTTATCATAAACATCCATTTTATTATCCAATACCTTACCCATAATTAGTCTGGGTTTTTCTTCAGAGTTATCAAAAAACATAATATTGTCGCAAATAGACATGTAATGATTGAAGAAATTAAATAATCCTCTTTCATATCTTCTTTCAATGACATCATCAGGCACATCGTGCCCACCTTCTAAGACTCTTTTCCTCACCCGTTCTTTAGCCAGTTCAACACTATTGAGCCAGAAAAAGAGCAGATTTACAATAAACCCATTTTTTTGTGCCATGAATACTTTTTCGATATAGGTCAGAGCAGAGAGTGTGGTTTCTACAGCGAAATTATCCTCTTTTTCCAGTAGCATGTTCATTCTTTCATTCTGTATTCTCACAGCACGGTATTTCATAGAGTCGGGATTGAATGGGGATAATCCTCTAGCAATCTCATCCAAATTTATAAACTCCTTACATTCAAGCATTTCTGGTAGCATATAAAAAGCAGCGGTTGTTTTACCCGCTCCATTACACCCGGAAATAATATACATGTTTTTCATAGTTACAATCGGCAAAGATATGAATATTTTTTAATTAAAAATTTCAAATATTTATTAAAAAAAAATTATTTCATATCCCAGATCCAACATTTTTATTTACCTTTGCACGTTCTATTAACCAAATTTATTATTGATATGAAAAGATTATTTTCGATTCTACTTGCTGTTTTAATGTTCTCAGCACTAGCTATTTCCTGTGGCGATCCGGAACCGGAGCCAGAACCAGAACCAGAACCCACTCCCTGGGATGATTTATCTCCAGCCGCTAAACAATGGGGTTTAGTCATTAACTATACTGCCTATTGGTGTGGTCCTTGTGGTAATTGGGGTGTTCCTTTGATGAAACAATGTGTTGAAAAAGGAAATGTAGTGGGTGTTGCAGTTAAAGCTAATGATGACCCTGAGTATAATTCTACTTTATATTTTGGGTATACTTCTGATAGAGCAACAGGTGGTGGTATTCCTGCATTTTGGATGGGAGATACTGAAAGTACGTCTGTGTCTACATTGACAACTCTGATGAGTCGTACTGCTACAGCGGGTGTAGCTTTGAAACATGAGGTAAAAGGGGATTCACTGATTGTATATTCTGTGGTTAAAACATTTGATACTTTTGATCCCAATGGAGAGTATTATTTGGCAGTAGTTGTTCAAGAGGATGGATTAAAGTACACTCAGAATGGTATTAATGATCCGGAGTATAAGCATAACTTTGTCGCAAGAGCAGCTTATGGTGATAAACCATACGGTGTTCCTGTTACGATCAAAACGGGTCAAAATCAATTCCGTCATGCTATTGCAATTAATACTAAATGGAATGTAGCTAACATTTATGCACATGTGGTATTGTATAAAAAAGAGGGAACAACAAAACCGGTTTATAAGTTTATTAACGGAAGTTGGTCAAGACCTTAATATATCCATTTGTATAAAAAAAAGAGAGGCATTCGCCTCTCTTTTTTTTATCAATCAGAGTAATCTATTTAATGACAAGTTTATACGAAGAAAATCCCTTTTCTGTTTCTACTTTTACTATATAGATCCCACTCGACTGTTGAATTGTAAGTATTTCTTGAGCATCAACGTGATGTGTACTAATTAATTTACCTACCATGTCATAAACAGTGATTTGAGCAGTTTCTTCAACTACAATATTTACAATTCCTTCTGATGGGTTAGGATAGATTTGAACTTTATTTGGATCTATTTCTTCTATACCTTCATTATCATATTCATAAGGGATTGCAAATCCGGTCAACTCATCCACAAATTCAGTAAGAAGAGTGGCAGTTCCGGTAGTTGTATTGATTATATATAACCCACCACTACTTGTAAATAATGTGCCATATAAGACATCGTTGTCTCTATCATAAGCAATATCCTGAGCATAGTTAATGTTAATTCCTAAACTTCCAATAACTGTGGCAGCACCGGTAGTTTTATCAATTGTAACAAGATTATCACTTTCTAGCGAGATAGCATATAGTGTTCCATCTCCACTGCACGCTAATCCAATTGCAAGGTTATATTCCCCTCCAATTGTGGTTATAGCTCCATTATTCAGGTCCATAGTGTATAAAACTCCGTATATATCCATAACATAAGCAATCTCTTCTGTTACATCATAGGTAAATCCGGTTAACCTTGTACCTCCACCCCCGATTTCAGTAATATCACCTGTAATAGGGTCAATTTTCACCAATGGACAACCAGAATCGACATTGTATCTTAGCCCGTAAAGGTCACCATTAACGTAGTCTGCACCAGAAATGAAGTCACCATCGTCAAGTGCAATTTGTGACAATGTACCGGTTGGGAGCACAATGTTAACAGGACCTTTGCCACTAATACCAACGGCACCGGTGTGGTAAGCGTCCCAAGCAAAGGCAGTAATCAACTCAATAACTTGAACAGTAACATCCAGTTCATTATTCGATGTATTATTATCACCAACTAATGATACAGTAGCAGTTAAAGTGTGTGTTCCAGTAGTAGGAGTCCAGTTATCCATATCCAGAGTTAATGTCGTACTTGGATCAATACTTGTACCATTGACAGTGCTGGAATAAGAACCTCCATCCGTAAGTGTAACACTCCAAGTTGTTTCGATATTGGTGCCTAAGTTTAAGATAGTTACTACTGGAGTTACAGTTTCTCCACTGTGAATAAATGTAGGATTAATAGCGGTAACAGCTAAATCATGAGGATCCGGAGTGTATACAGTTACATCATCAATAGCCCACTCCCAGATGTCATAAGTATCTCCATCAAATACAAAAGCAAATCTAAAATTTGCATTGCCAACATGGGCATTGTCGATGATTAAGTTTTTAACTTCCAAAACATCTTCATTAGGAGTAATGGACCATATTTCCAACCAAGTAGTTCCATTGTCAATAGTGGTACAAAGCTTGTATGATGTAGTTCCTGCAGCATAAAGACCGATTTCTTGTTTAAATTCTATCCCCAGTATAGTTTGTCCGGTTGTATTAATAACAGGACTCATACAACGTGAAATTCCATCAAATTGACTGGTACTGGTCCACTCTAGCAATAGTTCGGGTGCTGTTCCTCCTGCAAGGTTAGAGTTGGATGAACTCCAAGCTCCTTGTCCATCACCAACAATAGTCCAGTTTGTTATACCTGTGGAAAAATCCTCAGTAAATAGAGTAACTGATGTGGGACTAAGCAAACTTTGAAGTTGCTCAAGTCCTTGACGTTCAGGTCTAACACTAGGTTTTACACTTTGTTTAGCGGGCATGAACGATGCATTGGTATTACCCGCTGTGTTCATTTGTTTTTGTTGTTGTGCTTCTACCATTCCTCCAGCTAATAGGAGTAAAGTCAACAACATAGTAATCATTTTTTTCATAGGATAATAAATAAATTAAAACAATGAAGGCTATTATAATTCATCTACAAATGCCAAAGTGTAAAGATATATAAAAAAATGAATAATTCTTCTATAAATTAAAAAATGTTTGGAGAAATTTTTAAGTGGAATAATGATAAATTAAGTAATAAAAAAAGCTACCTCATAACGAGATAGCTCTTTTTGGTTGTCAAGCAGTGTGATTTATTTAATAACAAGCTTATATGAAGAAATTCCCTTTTCTGTTTCTACTTTTACTATATAGAGTCCGCTGGATTGTTGAATTGTGAGTACTTCTTGTGCATCAACGCGATGTGTACTAATTAGTTTACCAACCATATCATAAATAGTGATATGAGATGCTTCAGTGGCAACAATATTTACGATTCCATCAGAAGGATTAGGATAGATTTTCACTTGGTTTGGATCTACTTCGCGGATACCGGTAGCATAATCAATTTTAACATTGTCAACAACTGTTTGTGCACCATCATTTCCGTAAAAATGGAATGCAAATTTAACATTGGATTGACCCATTAGGTGGTTGAAATTAACCTTTGGATTATAGTAAGTCCAGCTTTCAAAATATCCAAGATCTTCTTCTCTCCATACATTAGTCCATGTACTACCACCATCAGTAGATGTTTTTACGTTTAGGTCTGCACCTTCGTTCTCAACCATCCAGGTATAACTCATCATAACATCAAAAGAGAGTTCTATACTACTTGTTACAGCAGAGAAGTCGAATTTTGGAGAGATTAGCCACTCATCCATCATTGAGTCATCACTCCACAGAACTTCAGCTCCATTACCGGTATTTCCTGCAGCAATATGCCAGTTGGATGTTGGACTGCTATGGAAATTAACTACTTCCCAACATTCTGGTGGGAATACATCACCTTCAAATCCTTCTGTATAAGGGATTGTAGTGATAGGAACACAATCCTTTTTAGTTTTGAATGCAACGGGTCCACCCCAAGCACTAGTTTCACCTGCACCGCAATTAGCTTGAACATAGAGTTCATATTGTGTGTTATCGGTTAGATTTGTAAGAGTAAATTGTGTTGTGTTGCTTACTACACTTGTTCCTCCGGATGTAGGGTCAAATCCGGGTGCACCATAAGCTATATTCCAGGAAGTACCGGCTCCATTTTCTGTCCATGTTACTGTAGCTTCAAACTCTTGAACATTAGAAACTACGATATTTGATGGTGTATTACAAGCTGTTGGGTCAAGCGCTGTTGTAAATGACCAGGTAATATCTGTGCCATTTTCATTTGTACCATCATCAACACTTCCTTCAGGGATATTAACAGTATAGGTTGTGTTGTAGTCAAAATCAGCATGAGCAATGGTTAATACTGCACCGTTAATAGAAGCAGAAACACTACCTGGGTTAGGTGTGATTGTAATTCCTGTTAAATCAACAGCAAATATAGGAACATTAAAAGTAGCACTTACAGTAGCATTAATAGCAATTCCGGTAGCTTCCGCAGCAGGAGTTAAAGTTGTAGCTATTGGTCCTGATACAGTATAAGGAACTGCAAATCCGGTCAATTCATCATCAAGAGCAGCAACTAAAGTAGCAGCACCGGTAGTTGTATTAATAGAATACAAACCACCACCAACACCACCGTCTACATATAATGTACCATATAAAATGTTATTATCTCTGTCATAACCAATGTCTTGAGCATAACGAATATTTACTCCTAAACTTCCTACGACTGTAGCAGCACCGGTTGTTTTGTCAATTATAGCCAAATCGTCACTTCCAACTGAGACAGAATACAATGTTCCATCTGCACCACAAGCCAATGCAATTGAAGAGGCGTAACTTCCTCCAATTTCGGTTACGGTTCCATTATTTAAACTGATAGTATATAGAACGCCAGAAACATTCATAGCATAAGCAGTACCGGTTGTTACATCATATGCAAAACCGGTTAAGCTGGGAGCTCCACCTCCAATAGTGGTAACAACACCTGTGGTAGGGTCGATTTTTACCAATGGGTAGTTAGCAGGACTTGCAGCATATCTAAGTCCATAAATTTCATTATTAACGTAATCTGCTGCGGCAATAAAGTCACTGGGATCAATCGCAATTTGTGTTAAGGAACCGTTTGGTATAAGAATGTTTACAGGCCCTTCGTCGGTACTACCGCCACCGGTTGCATTCCATGCAAAAGCAGAAATAACATCCACTACGTTAACGGTAACTTCAAGTTCGTTATTCAATGCGTTACCATCGCTAGCTACAGTTACAGTGGCAGTTAAAGTGTATTCTCCATTAGCGGGAGTCCAACTACCCATTGTTACGTCTACTGTTGCGCCAGGAGCAATGCTGGTACCATTAACAGTACTGGTATAGGAACCTCCATCTGTAAGGGTAACACTCCAAGTTGTTTCAGTATTAGTACCAAAGTTTTGAACAGTTACTTCAGGAGTTACAGTTGCACCACCTTGAACAAAAGAAGGAGTGATGGCAACAACACCTAAGTCATGAGGATCGGGAACAATCAAAGTAACATCGTCAATAGCCCACTCCCAGATATCGTATGTATCTCCATCAAATACAAAAGCAAATCTAAAGTTTGTATCACCCACATGAGCATTGTTGATCATAATGTTTTTAACTTCCAAAACATCGGCAGTAGGAGTAACGGACCATACCTCTAACCAAGTAGTACCATTGTCAATAGTAGTACACAGCTTGTATGAAGTAGTACCTGTAGTATAGAGACCAATTTCATGTTTAAAATTTAACGCTACTGTAGTGTAACCTGTTGTATTGATGACAGGACTCATACAACGTGAAATTCCATCAAATTGACTGGCACTGGTCCATTCCAGTAAGAGTTCAGGAGCTGTTCCTCCAGCGAGATTAGAGTTAGATTGACTCCAGGCTCCTTGTCCATCACCAACAATAGTCCAGTTTGTTATACCTGTGGAAAAATCCTCAGTAAATAGGGTAACTGATGTAGGACTAAGCAAACTTTGAAGTTGCTCAAGTCCTTGACGATCAGGTCTAACACTAGGTTTTACACTTTGTTTAGCGGGCATAAACGATGCATTGGTGTCATCCGCTGTGTTCATTTGTTTTTGTTGTTGTGCTTCTACCATTCCTCCGGCTAATAGGAGTAATGTCAACAACATAGTAATCATTTTTTTCATAAAAAATAGTTTTGGTTAATAAAAAATTTTCAGATAGTAATAAGGTATAAAATATCTCAAAGAACAACCTACAAAACTACAAAAAAATAATGAATTATCGTACATAAAACTGGAAAATATCAAAAAAAACATGTTTTAGAGAGTGGGGAAACGGAATAGCAAAAAAGGCACCTCCATGCTGCCCCCTTTTTTTTATATTTCAAAAAGAAAAGAAAAAAATTAGAATAAAAAGAGAAACGTTTAGACTACATTGCTTAGATTTACGCAAATGGAAGTGTCAGAATCTAAAAAAAAAAGATATAAGGCTGATATAGAGGGATTTGAAAACTTAACCAAAAATACTCGGATATTTTACCTTAACGGAATGTTTTTTTAGTAATTTTGCGGGATTAACTCAATCGTAAAATCAAAAAGTTTTATTTGTGAGTTGAATTCATCTATTCATACACAAAATTATATCAGATGAAAAAAATTTTACTCCTTACAGTGATTCTTATTGAAGTGATGCTATTGGTTTCTGCTCCCGTAGATCCGCGACAAGCACAAAAGGTGGCACTCAATTTTATGCAAGAAGTCTCCTCATCGGTCAGTGAACGCAGCGAATGTCACTTGATTTATACAAAAACCAATGGTCAGGGAGAGCTCCCTTTGTGGTACATCTTTCAGATAGATAGTGGTTTTGTTATTGTATCGGCTGATGATGCTGTAATTCCTATCCTGGGCTATGCTACTGATAATCCTTTTGTAGTGGATAGGATACCTGATAATTGTAAAGCATGGTTACAGCAATATGCTGATGAAATTGAACTGGTGAAATCACTACAATTAGAGGCAGATGAAACGATTAGTCAACGTTGGATAGAGCTTACCGAAAATAGATCTCCCGGTTTACCCGATGCACCTGCTAACACGAATTCTGTTGCACCACTGCTAACTACTATATGGGGGCAAGGTAATCCTTACAACTCTCTATGTCCCGGGAGCGGAGATTCACGAGCTTATACCGGTTGTGTAGCTACGGCGATGGCACAGATTATTAACTACTTTGAGTATCCAATGATAGGTCGTGGAACCCATAGTTATACGGATACTACTTATGGAGTACAATCAGCGAACTTTTCGAATACCACTTACCAATATGCGTTAATGCCTGATGACATTTTTTTTAATGGGGGTAGCAGTGCTGAAATCAATGCCATAGCTACATTGATGTATCACTGCGGAGTTGCTGTCAATATGGAATATAGTACTTCAGGAAGTAGTGCGTATGATTTTGCTGCACGGGTGGCTTTTGTTACTCACTTTGGTTATCATGCGCATTTGGCGATGAAAGAATATCGGTCAGGAGGGAGTTATACTACTGTCTACTCAGATAATGCCTGGAAGGCAATGTTAAAAGCAGATTTGGATTTGGGTAGGCCCATCTATTATTCCGGTAGCGGTAATGCCGGCGGACATGCATTTGTGTGTGACGGTTATAATACTAATGACTATTTTCATTTCAATTGGGGGTGGTATGAACAAGGTAATGGCTTTTATGCTATTGGCAATTTAAATCCAATTGGATATGAGTTCAATAGATCGAATACAGCTATTTTTGTTGTACCTCCACAATTAGCTTTGTCATCTGATTTGTTGAATCCTACTACACCTAATCAGCAAGTCTTTTTGTTTAATATGGAAGGAGTGACGACTCAAACAGTGGCAGATACCGTGTTGATTGCTCACCCACGTGGATTGAACAATCGTCTGTGCGGTGTGAGCTATGGCAATGTTTGTAGTGACCAGATAATTTTATATCCGGAACAATCGGAAGGACAAATTCGGTTGGAGGTATTAGAACATGATTGGCAAGACGTTGATATATATGATGGAGTGGGAACAGGAGGTAACTTACTGTTGACAGTGAACAATAGTGGTCAGTCTGCCCTTTCGACTACCGGAGCGCTTACACTGGATTTTTCAGGTGCGCTATATTGTGATGGATTTTTATTGCGAGCATCTCCTGTTTATACTTCTGTATCAACTGAGTTTTGGGCTACCGCTTGTGACAGTTATACCTGGAATAGCACCACATACACTCAATCCGGTGACTATGAACAAGAGTTTCAGACTGTTTCAGGGTATGATAGCACGGTAACTTTGCACTTGACTATTAATCCTTCATTTAATACAGAGTTTTCTGCTACTGCTTGCAATAGTTACACCTGGAATGGCGTAACTTATTCTCAATCAGGTGAATATGAACAAGATTTTGAAACTGTTCATAGTTGTGATAGTACGGTTACTTTGTATTTAACCATCACCGGAGCGATTACTAATTCATTTAGTGCAACTGCTTGTGACACTTATGTATGGAATACCCAAACCTATACAGTAAGTGGTAATTATACGCAAACTTTTGCGGCTTCTAATGGATGTGATAGTATTGTAACTTTACACTTAACTATTCACCGTTCAGCAAACACCGATTTTTCTGCTACTGTTTGTGATAGTTATAATTGGAATAATACAATCTACACTCAATCCGGGGATTATGTAAAACATTTCCAGACTATTCATGGCTGTGATAGTGCGGTAACTTTACACTTAACTATTAATCCTTCATTTAATACAGATTTTTCTGCTACTGCTTGCAATAGTTACACTTGGAATAATACAACCTATACGCAATCCGGGGATTATGTAAAGCATTTTCAGAGTATTCATGGCTGTGATAGTACCGTTACTTTACATTTGACTATTTGGGGAGTGATTACGAATGCAATTAGTGCGACCTCTTGCGACAGTTATATTTGGAATACCCAAACCTATACAGTAAGTGGTAATTATACGCAAACTTTTGCGGCTTCTAATGGATGTGATAGTATTGTAACTTTACACTTAACTATTCACCGTTCAGCAACTACAGAGTTTTCTACTACTGCTTGCGATAGTTATACCTGGAATGGTGAAACTTATACTCAGTCCGGCAATTATGTTCAAGAGTTTGAGACTATTCATGGTTGTGACAGCACGGTTACTTTACATCTAACCATTTATCAATCAGCCAATACAGAATTTACTGAAACTGCCTGTGATAGTTATACCTG